>NZ_JAZDXA010000033.1:0-55597 GCF_040170545.1 Sphingobium sp. MK2 | reverse complement strand
GCGGCCCTCCTGCATATGCGGGACGCTGAAGATGTTCTCATATTGAGAAGCTATCACCTCATGCTCGACAAGATTAAGCGTTCAGCGAGATAGGTCATCAAACACTATCGCAGATGACAGTATTACTGATGTGCGATGTAAAATTACTCTCGATCACGATACCAATATCCGTTGACCAACGGATTAATTTACAACAAAAACCGTTACAGCGATGTGGTTGGAGTTTTGAGCCGCTGCCGGGGAGACCTGCAGATGACGCTTCAAAGTCCGAAAATGACGGGTAGTGAGGCCCTGTCGTTGATCAAGGAGCTTTCCGGAAAGCTCATCGAACGCCGCCGCCGCCGGGACCGTATCACGCAACGGCACATGGCGCGCGGTATCGGGCGCAGTGAACGCTGGGTCCGCGAAATCGAAGCAGGCGTCGAAACCTCGATGATTGAGGATCATATCCGCTGTGCGCACGCGCTGCGCATGACGACACTGCATTTGTTCATTCCTTTACTGGCCGTGGAGCATGACATGCCGATACCCAGAGAACTTTTGATGCAGGACGATCTTTGGGACCTTGAGCGTGAGATGCTTGAGGTCGTAGTACGGCATCAGTCTGCTATCCTTACGCGGATCACCCAGCGATCCTTGCTGGGAGGGAGCCGCTAGGCTCTGGCGGGGCAGACATGTCTCCCGAACCAGTCGCGGCGGATCGTGCCTATCTCCTTTTTAAGACCGATATTCTGTCGGGACGGTTCTCGCCTGGAAGGGCGATTATCGAACGCGTTGTCGCGATCGAATATGGTGTATCCATATCGCCGATCAGAGACGCAGCGCAGCGTCTTGTGGGTGAACATCTTCTCGAAATCGGCACCGGTGGTGGATTTAGGGTTCCGATCGCAACGCCTGCCGCGGTCCGGGATCTCTACAGCTGGCACGACCATCTCGTGCGTCACCTTATCAAGGTGCAGATGCCGACCGAGCTTTTAACACCGAAGCCATGGATTCTGCGGGATATTGTTGGAGGGGAGAAAATCGCGCGAGCCGCCACAGGACTGTTCAGGGCGCTGGCTGATCAAGCCGTTAATCGTGAACATGCCCGCTCCCTCCACGCCGCCAACGATCGTCTTCAAGCCATACGACTCCGGGAGCATCTTGTTATGGACAATCTTGATATGGAGCTGCAGCAGATTACGGCGGCGATCAATTGTGGTTCAGGTCTGAACCGTTTTTCGGTTCTACGCGCCTATCACCGCCGGCGGATGCGTCGCGCTGAAAAGATATCCGATTCACTTAGGTCGCTAGGATGAACAATAAAATCAGCAAGCTATAATCACGAATCGACATAAAAATAGCAGAAATGCGCGCAAGTACGCAATAGCTACATGCCCGATACCTTATAAGTTCGGTCATTCTCCATTCTTCATCGTAAAATCAATCTGGCTGCAATGGTGCAGCTGATTTCAGAATGGAGGCTATTATGAATCGCGAAGAACATGTTGGATCCGAGCTGATCGACCTCGGCTCCGTCGCGGAAGAAACCAAGGGACCCGGTTTCGACAACAGCGACGGGATCGGCGGTCAGCAGCTTGTCCCTGGACTCTCGGACGACTGAAATCCGGGCACGCGGGCCATACCGGCCCGCGTGCTTTTCGCTGTTCGGAGGAAATAGGTCATGTATTTCGGTCTTCGGCCTGGATTGAGCTTTTGCATATCGGTGGATCGCGTGATCCTGCTGGACCTTGCGATCGGTCGCTATTTTTCATTGCCGCCACATTTCCATGAAAGCTTTTCGCGTTGGGCATCTGGTGCGCAGCCTGCTGATGACGATCTCGATCATTTCCAGAAGCTGATAAATGAAGGCATTTTCGTTACGCTGCCTCAGCGACCTGACCCCGAACTGACGATTTCCGCAAAAGTCACCCCACCAACCACGCAAATCGATGTTGGTCACGCGCACCCGCCGCTTACATCCGTCATCGCGGCAATATGGTCTCGTTTGTTGTGGTTGAGGCGAGCCAAGCGTTGGTCCTTTGCCCGGATGATCGAACAACTTGGCGCATTGGCCGATCATGTGGATAAAGGGTCTTCGGAGTTACACAATGCGAAGCTGGCGCAAATCGCCCGCTCATTCGAATATGCCGATCTGATCGTTGGTAGCCATGACCGTTGCCTGTCGCGATCGCTGGCACTCGCGGTCACTTGCCGCAGGCAGGGGTTGCCGACAATGTTGGTGATCGGCGTTCAGGCGGATCCCTTCGCAGCCCATTGCTGGGTACAGAAAGGAAGCACGATACTCAACGAAAAACCGGACCGTGCGAGAATGTTCTTGCCGATAATGGTGGCGTGATGAAGCACCGCTACCTCCTGCTCATCCTTGCCGAAGATGAAGGGTGCCAAGAGCATATCCAGCACATCGCGACTCTAACGCAGCTACCTCTCGTCTGGCGGCATGGCCGAATTATTCTGTTCTCGGATCAATTACCCGATGTTCTACTCTTACCCCAAGGGAATGGCGTGATCATAGGCAAGCTGTTTCGCCGTCACGGATATCCTGAGCAGGTTTGCGAGCTAAAATCTGATGATGCCGCTCGATTTGCGCCTGATCCGGTCCAATGTCTGATCGAACACTATTGGGGCAGCTATGTTGCGGCAATTTCAAATTCTAACCGTGTAACAATACTACGCGACCCATCCGGCGGAATGCCTTGTTACTATCTATCATCCAGCGGGATCGCTGCGCTCACGTCGGACATCTCTCTCTTGATCGATACCGGGTTGCTCACGCCTTCAGTCAACTGGAATGGAGTGGGAAGGACGCTCTATTGGCACCAGTTGCCACCAGAAGAAACAGCCATTTCCGGTGTATCGCAGCTTCTGAGTGGATGTTCGCTGATCATAGAGGGACGCGAGATAAACAGGACAGAAAGTTGGAGGCCTTGGAACTATGTCGCTTATGACGGAGATGACGATCGGAAGAAACGTAGCGAAGGGCTGAGGCGCGTTGTCCAGGCCAGCATAAGCGCGTGGGGGTCCTGTTTTCCGCGCTCGCTGGTTGGTCTATCGGGAGGACTGGACTCATCCATTGTAACTGCATGCCTTGCCAGAAGTAGCGCCAAGGTTACGTGTTTGACCTTGGCTACTGACGATCCAGTTGGCGACGAGAGGTCGTACGCCCGGTATGTCAGTCAGGCTATTGATGCCGAACTTATCGAAGACTTCTATTCAGAAGACGATATCGATCTGGATAAATCAGTTGCTGCAGGCTTTCCCATCCCTTCAGGGAAAGCACACGAACAGACCTATAACAAGAGAGTAAGAGCCGCAGCCGCGACTTCTCAAGCAGCCGCATTTTTCGTGGGTGCTGGAGGAGACAATGTTTTCTATCTCACGCATTCGGTTCGACCTTTGATTGATCGGCTAAGGACTGAGGGATGGTCGTTGGATTTGGTCTCCACCGCACGCGATATTTGCCGTATCACCGGTGCGAATATTTGGGAGGTGGTAGCGGAAGCTGTTAGAATTTCCCCAAAGACGACAGGGCTTCAGTGGAACGGTGCGGAAGACTATCTTAGTCGGGAATTTGTGGAGAGCGAGCGCGGCCTTCTGCCAGAACATCCCTGGCTGAATTCCCACGACACGGTACCGTTGGGGAAAAAGGGTCATGTAGCGATGATCTTGCGTGCTCTGCATCACATTGAGCATCGTGATAAGGCCTTGGCGGTACCGATGATCAGTCCGCTATTATCCCAACCGGTGATCGAATTCTGCCTGGGCGTTCCCTCGTGGTGGGCGTGCGAGGGAGGCATCGACCGCGCTGTTGCTCGGCGCGCGTTTGCTGACGTCTTGCCTGCTCCTGTCTCTGGTCGATCCGGAAAGGGCAGCCCGGATGGCTTTGTCGCGAGATTTATCGCTCGTCACCGTGCCGCAATAAGCGAACGCCTTCTGGAAGGAAATCTCGCCCGCCACGGGTTGCTTGATCGGGCAGCCGTTGAACGCGTAATGGCGCCGAATGCAAAGTTTGAGTTGCTTGATTGCCCTCGAGTGATGGCGTTGCTGGATACCGAAGCATGGACCAATTCCTGGTCTGCGCGATAGGGTGATGGCGGACTTGACCCTCAGAAACGCTTATTTCGTTCCAGAACTTCAATGTCGAATGTATTTTTTGCGCATCTCCTCCCAGCGGATCCCGTCACTGTGACCTTGGGTGTCCGTAGGTCTTTGACCGTTCAGCCAAAAATCGAACCAGGCAAGATTGCGGCGATATACCGCAAGACGGTGGGTTGGTTGCCATTTGATGTGATCCTCATCGGGAAAGATATAGAGTTCACTTGGAATATTTGCTTGCGTCAGAGCCGTATGGCTTGCGACCATAGCTAAATATTCGTTGTCTGCGGCTTGAAACAGCATCGGGAACTGCACGCGTCCCGGTTGTGCCATCACCGATATTTGAGACCAGAAGCTAGAATCTATGTCCGCCAGGCGAGGCCATCCTCCATCGTGATAGCTTTGCGCTACTATTGGTCCCAAGAATGCATCCTGCACTGGTTCCCAGCCGCACCCTGACACCGAACCAGCGGAGAAAAGCGTGCTGTGGATGGCAGCGTACTGCACTGTAGTGCATCCATCGCTCAAGCCAGTGATCCCGATCCGTTTCGGATCTACGATCCCCCGTTCGATCAAAGATCGCGTGGCGACCTCTATCGCCGAGAGAATGTTTCGGCGACCCGCAAAATCGCGGTTGAAGGCTGCAGTTAATGCTGAGGCGGACTTCTGCTTGCCGACGATATCCTCATATGTCAGATTGTCGACGACAAGAACAAAATACCCTCGGTTGGCAAATGTCTGGATAGGAACCTCGTCTCCGATTCCGCCGCGCAGGAATCCCTTGGTGCGGTATTGAACGATGATGAGCGGATGGCGGCGTCCCGGGTTGAAGCCGACCGGATAGACAAGGTCACCATAAAAGGGGACACCAAAGCTGTTGCGCCAATTCATACGCTCTACAGTGCCAAGAGTGAGTGACGCAAATTCGGGATTCGGGTCAAATATCTTTTGATCTTTGTTGCGACCTAGCCCCAGTTTAACAAAATGCCTTGGCGCGAGTGATCCTTCGCGCAAGCAAAATAGGTCATTGCCCAATGGCTCGCATTCAATCAGATCATCGCCTGTCAGATATAGACGCCGCACCGTGGGACTGCCAGGACGCCACTCGTAAATCGCCGTCAGACTGCCCGCCCAGCCTTCCTTTCTGGTGAAGCGAAGTCGTTTGCCGTCGCCCGACCACCAAAAGGAGACGGATCTGTCCGTTTGGCACAGATCTGCCGGGCAGATCTGCCGGCGGCCTGCATCCCTTTCAACGATCACCCGATAACTTGGTGGATATACTGACTTATCGGCGGGTTCCGCATAGGCATCCCATCCCAACAATCCCACAGAGTAACCGATCTGGTCGGGGCCGAGGTAAGCGGGAGCCTTAAAGTCGGTGATCTCATCAGAAGAAGCAGGGCGCTCCAGGCCACTGTCTATGTCCATCGTGATATAATGGCGTCCCGCGTCAGGTGTCTGTGGCCTGGCACCGCGGACAGGGAACGCTCGCTCGTCGTAGCGCCATCCCGACAGACCCTCTCGGTCGATTGCGGCATTCCTTGTGATCAGATCGGGACGTGCCACATAGATTATAGCGCGCCCATCAGACGATATCCGGAAATCATCGACATCTACCAGAGCGCGGGTCACCTGCCTTGCGTCGTTTGACGAGACACTGGCCCGCCAAACTTGTGTCCTGCCTCCTGCACGCTTGAGATAGGCAATCCATCGCCCATCAGGTGCCCAGCGCGGTGTGACTGGTGCAGGCGAACCAATAGGGAATGCCGCCCAGCCGTATCGCGGCGGTTCATCCCGGATCAGTTCGGTGCTGGTATCCAACATTTTTGGCCGAGCTACGGGCGAAAGTGGGAGAACCACCAGACCAATGCAGTAGCGGTTCTCTCCCGGATCGGCACGATGTAGTTGGAAAGCAACGAAGCGACTGTCGGGTGAAATTGTAAACAATGGACGTTTGCGATCGGGACGGGGGGCTGGCCCGATGTCTCTCAGTCTCGCCAGTGCTTCAGGGGTTACCGGGCCGGGACCTCTGCTGATGCCATCCGTCGGTAGGAGCGTTTTGCAATCATCGGCCGCCAGGGCGGGCTGGCTAGTGATCCATAAAGCCGATGCCGCCAGCAAATGCGAAGCCCTAAGATAATAGCGCATATCACCACTTCTTCGTCAGAGTGAAATTGACGACCCGGCCGTAAAGCGAGTGGTTTGTAGAATCGGCCTGTACCTCGGCGGCGTAGGTGGCCCGAATTTGTGGCGGCTTGGCATTGAAGATGTTTTGAATTCCCACCTGCCATTCGACGCCGGCAAACAGACCGCCCTCAGTGCTGCTGCGGATCATGGCCACCGTATCCAGCGTGGTGAAGGAACCGACTTTTACGGTCGGAGAAAGGCGATTGTCCCTGGTTTCCCCAACATATGTAGCGGTGGCTGACAGAATAACATTGTTCCGCTGCCAGCTTGCAAAAAGTCGACCACGCCAGTGCGGCAGGGTGAAGATTATCCCAGCCTGCTCCACCAATGGCAGACCCGGGGCGATCTCCCGGATGCTGTCAAGATAGCTCGCCGATCCTTTCACCGACAATTGCCCGTAGGGTCCAAGATCTCGACGGTAGCTTGCCGAGAAATCGAGGCCCTCCAGCTTTTGCACCGAGATATTCTGCAGGTAATTGCGGAGTATTGCTGAAACCGTGGTCGGGTCGAAAACACTGTTCGTCAGGTTCGTAAACACGCCCGTTATTCCGTCAATCGCGGAAAGGACGTCCGAAGCACCAGGGTTGGACTGAATGAAGCCGCTATAGACAGGCTGGAATGCCCTTCCTGATGAAGCGACGGGGGCAGCTATGCGATTGCGATAGCGAATATTGAAATATCCTAGCTCAGCCTTGAACCCATCCATAAAGGCCGGCGTAATCGCCACTGAGGTCGTCCAGGTCGTTGCGCGTTCGGGTGCGAGGTCCGGATTGCCTCCAAAAAGGTAGAGGACCGGGAGATTTGTCGGAGGGGCCGGATTATATCGTGTGCTTGGAACGAGCTGTGCGTTGGTCAGCTGACCGGTCTGATACAGATTGGGAGCCTTGAACGACTTGCCCCAACTCCCTTTGAGTTCGACGCTTTCGAATGGCGAATAGAGCAGGCCCAGCTTCGGTGTGGTTACGCGATCGATATTATGATGATCTTCATACCGCAGGGCGCCGATCAAATTCAATTTGCGGATGAGGCTGATGCCATTGGCAGGCGACACCAAGGGCAGGAATAACTCGCCATAAGCAAAAGCCACGTCTCTGGTTTCGCGGAGGGCTTCAGTCGTTGTCTCAACGCCGCCCACAACGGCACGTGAATCAATGGTGAGGGTGTTCGACCGAAACCCAGCTCCGACCGCCAACCTCGCCTGGCCGCCAGGCAACGAAAATAAAGGCCCCTCAGCGCCGACTTCGGTGGCCTTCAGTTCATTGCTATAGTCTGGCAGCGCTCGGTAGGTCTCCCTGCCCGCAGAAAAAACGCCGGTGACGACCTTCGTATCACTTCTGCTGTAAGTTCCTGACAGGCGGGTATTCCAGTCTGCCGCCAGTTCGACTTTCAGCGTTGGGGATAGCGACCAGCTCTGAGCGGTCGATTCAACCACGCTGCCTTGCGCGTAACAACTCGAGGCAACAACTGCAATCAGACATCGCAACGTGGAGCGATGCATGTAATGACCGTCGAGCTCGACACCGATCGCATCATTGATTGCTTGATGACCGGCTGTCACAAGGCTGATCTGGTCCTGCGCGGGTATGAGCGTTGCATCGGGGGCGACGTTGGCGGTGTAGGATCGCTGACGCGCGGTGATCTGGCTAGAATCCTGATAGTCTGCCGCCACCATGAACCCGCCGGTGCGCCACGATGAGCCAGCGACGATATTATATTGTTGCGTCAGCGCGCCGCTATCAGTTGCCGCTGCCAGCCTGGCAGACGTGACAACGCCGTCGATATCTCGTCGCAGGGTTATGTTGGCAACGCCAGCAACGGCATCGGAACCATATAATGCGGATGCACCGTCGGCTACGACGTCGATCCGTTCCATCGCGGCCAGCGGGATCGATGAAATATCGATTCCCTGACTAATGGCATCGAAGGCGACGCGATGGCCGTTAAACAAAGTCAGCGAGGCATCCGGTCCGAGGCCCCGCAAATTCAATGCGGATGACCCGGAAACATTTGTGAAGCCGCCTTGCCCGGCTGCAGATAAAGTTGGATTTTGACCGCCAGCGAAATTCTGCGGTAAATCGCGGATGATCTGACCAAGATCGGTCTGTCCGGCTGCCAAGGCTTCCTGACGATTGATGGTAGCGACCAATGAAGTAGATGGACCGCCGCGAATGCGCGTACCGGTCACTATGATGGCGGTTTTGCGATCCTCGCCTTTTTCACTTTCTGTTGCAGAAAGTCGCTCCCGGACAAGTATAGCTCCGTCACGATCGACAGCTTCGAGGCCCGTTCCTTTGATCAGAGCTTCGATTGCGTCGATCGTCGTATAGTGGCCGCGCAAAGGAGGGGCCTGTAGTCCTTTTATCAATCGTGGCTGGAAGATGATCTCATGATTGGTCGAGCGGCCTACCATGGCCAAGGAATTCGCCAGATCCTGCCGCTCCAGCTGAAATTCCTGTCCATGATTCAACGCAGCAATGGTCGGTATCGGGGCAATCGCGGCTGCCATCGCTATCGCTGAACAGAACGTTCTCATTCGACTATTCGTCATCATCGCCCCCATCATGCCGGCTCGTTTTCCGGCTCCATGGGAGCTACGACGACGTTGACGAGCCGATTATGATGGTGACCGGCAATTTTTCCCGGAATTGGTGGGACAATCGCGCGCAAGCGAAATCGAGGCCGGACTGGTGATCACCGCCAACGCGAGCAGATCGGCCAGATTACCGGCAAGGCGGTGCGTATCGGTTATGCGAAATTTACCGGACACCCGAATATCGCTCACCTCTGGCGTGGCGGCAAGCAGGGGAGTTTTCGCATAGCGATTGGCTTCTTCAAACAGGTCGGCTAGCCTTATATCGGTATAATCTCGTAAGCCGTCCGGCCATCGAGCATCCTCCATCGCCGCTTTTTCGAATTGTGGGGAACTCCTGGGTGTCGCCGACAATAGCAGCTGCTGCCCCGGCGAAAGCCTGATTGTCGATTGGGACTGGTCCTTGACGTCCACGGCACCGCGCATGAGGTGTACTCTTACGAGGTTCCGGGCACTGATCGCGACATCGAAAATCGTGCCGCGTGCGACAACTGTTCTTCGACCGGCATGGACAGTGAATGGCCGGTTTTCGTGCGCGACCGTGAATCGCCCGCGTCCGCGCACAAGTTGGAGGTCCCGTCGGGATGCATCATAGCGCACGAACACAAGACTATCCGTATCAAGGGCGACCAGAGATCCATCGTTGAGCCGAAATGAACGGATCTCACCTGAGGATGTAGCCAGTCGCAATGGTACACGCGTGGATGCTAGCGATGCATCTAAAGGGGGTTGGGCTACCCCGGCAAGATTGGTCAAGCCTACACCCAATACCCAGTGCGCGCAGAGTGAAAGTAAGGCAACGGCGCTTGCAATCAGCAGGGGCTTTCGTATCTCGCTCGATCGCGTCGCGGGCAGGCGCGCCGGAACGGCTTCCGAGATGTTATCTCCGCCGCCTGCATCGTCCTGTTTCAGATGTTTGCCTACGCTATAGGTTTCGGCGACACGGCTATAGGCGGCGCGATGTAGCGCGCCGCAGGCCAGCCAGGCCTCGAATTCCTTGCGCCTGATATCCGCTTCTTCAGTATTACGCATGATGGCGAACCAGTCGGCGGCTTCTTCTCGTAGCTTGCCATGACGACGTGGTAGCTGCGTATCGTCCATCATTCCTGTTCCAAAGCTGCATCGATATGGGCAAGCGCGCGCGCGACATGATATTGCACGGTTGGGATGGAAATGCCCAGCCGACCGGCAATCTGCTTGTATGTCAGTTCGTCGACCCGGTGGAGCAGAAAAACATTTCGTGTCCTTTCGGGCAATTCGCCGAGTGCACGCCGATAAGCATGCATCATGTCCTCGACCTCAATGCGAACTGCCTGATCAGGCGCCACCGCCGGGTCATGTTGTTCGCCAAGCGGCACGTGGAATGCAGCAAGGCGCGTCTCCAGACGCTTGCGCCGATCGAGCAGCAGATTACGCGCGATCCGCTGCAAATAGGCCGCTGGCCTTGGCAGGCTGGTCTTGGCCAAGCATCCGAGCAAACGGGCAAAGGATTCCTGAACCAGGTCGCCCGCGTCATCACCCGCATGCATGCGAGCCTGGAAATAGCGGCGGAGCCGCGGTGCCTCGACCTCATAAATCTGCCGTACATCGACAAATTCCAGACTGATTTTTTCGCGCGTGCCATTCTCCGTCAGCGCACGCGGATGATCGATATTTTTCGGCGGCATGAAGACACGGTTCCTCACATACGGCAGTGCCGACCCGCGCGCGGAGCGAGGGCGAAGCTGTGTGAGGTGAACCTTCCGCTCCAGGATTTGGAGGTAGGCCGTCCGACCCGTATGTCGAACGTCGAAATACCTGACAGGATAATCCTGCGGGTGGCTGCCAGCATTCCAACCCGTACGGCCAATGTTATCGAGGGAGGAAGGGCGGATCAAGCCTTTGCAGGGCGAAATTGCTCCATCGGCTAACTCTCCAGCCGGTCAGCAGCTGCTTTCAATTCGGCGATATGATTGGTGCAGATTTCATGCACGCATTCCCCGAGCGTCTGGATGTGCGCCTGCAACCAGGTAAGTTCCTCGAGCGAAATCTTGAAGTGCTTGGAATATTGCGCCTTGCGATAGGCTTCCTTGAGCTTCTGAAACAAGGAACGTTCGGCCTTTGTACCGCGCGGCCAGACATCGAAAAGCTTCCTGTCGAGGCCTTCGGCCAAGGATCGTAGAAAGATGATATTATGGTCGTATGGCGTATAGAAAGTCAGGGTCAGCAGAACACATTGGTACAACCGTTCCGTGGCCTGCTGGAGATCATAGGCTGCGTCGCGAAGATAGCCTTGCGAGATCTCAAATTCTGCGACGTTGAAGCGCCTCATGCCAGCAGGAAACATTTCTTCGAAATATTCTTTTGCTGCGAGATAAGCCTGCTCCGGCGTCTTGGGCTTTGCCGACGCCAGCAATCGATCGTCTGATTGATACAGGATTGCGCCGTCCTTGACGATCTCGGAGAACAGGACGCGTCCATGGGCCAGCGCGTCGTTTACCTCCTGGAGCGAGTGCACGATGAAATTGACGGGCGTCCGAATGCTCCTTTCGACAAGATAGGCATCGACGAGGCGCTGCTCGGTCTCGGCCCAATAAGCGGCCCGATCGGCAAGTTCCTTCTGATTGACGATCACTAATATGTCGTAATCGGATTTGAATTGGTTCGCATCCAGTGGTGCATCGACCCAGTCGCCTCGCGCATAGGAGCCAAAAAGGATGACCTTGAGGATGCGAGCAGACTTTTTCCTGCCCTTGGCATCCTGTGTCGCTTCACGGAAGCCCTGGAAAAGCATTTCGACGACATGGTCGAGTTCGCGCTGCTTGTTGGCAGGGAGATGATTGATATCCGTCTTCATCGATCCTGTCTCATATTAGCTCTTCAATCACCGCGCCAGCTCGACCTGGACGGGAATGTCCAGCGTGGTCCATGCCTGATTGGTTGTCACCGCCACACCATCATGGAGTTGGGCCAAAGCCAAGCATGAGCGATCTCCAAGCGACAAGCCAGCGCTACGGGTAGCAGCGTGGAAAGCTCCGCCAATATTCGCCTGTTCCCGATCGACAGCGATGATATCGACATCGAGTTCCGCCAGCATGGAGCTTGCCTCGTTCGGCTTGACGCCGCGATCAATCAGTTTCGCCAGCACTTCATGATAATTCACGGCTGAAACCAGGGCGCGAGAAAGTCGAGCTTCCACGTGATCAGCACCCGGCTCCTGGAATAACAACGAGAGAAGCGCAGACGCATCCAGCACATAGAGCCTATCAGTCACTCGACGCCTCGGCCCGCCGTTCGGCGATCAGTTCCTCGGATACCAATCCTTCACTCGGGGCGAAGGCGCGCAGCCGATCCTGAATCCGACGGAGGGCAGATCGGGCTGGCCGTATCCGGATCTCTTCGTCGTTCATCTCGATCAGCACGGTATCGCCATTTTGCAGTCCGAGCGAACGCCTCATATCCGCTGGGAGCGCAACGCGCCCGCCCGCGATGATCTTTCCTCGAACGATGTCCATGACAGATCCTCCAGTATCGGTACTGTTGTCAGGATAGTACCGCATTCCGGCATCGCGTATCAAGGCCGCTGCCGACAGTTGCAAAGATTTTTGATCGCCAGACAGTCCTGGCAGCAAGAACAAGGCGTCAATCGCCTCGTCGAGCAGGAGGCGAATTTCAGGTGCCATGGCCAGATTTTTTCGCCGATAGTCGCGCGGGTCCCGTTCACGAGTGAGGATGCCCATTTCCACGAGTTTGCCGGTACGCCGATGTGCATTGACGGCGGGCTCTTCATCCGCGATCGACAGCCCGGTTTGATAGAGGGTCTTCCCTTCGAGTTCCGCAAGATAGATCACTAGCAGCGATGGCCAATAGGCCCGGGAGAGTAGGGCGCGGCCCATAAGTTTCTCCAGTTTCCCATCCAGAGCGATGAGCAATCGACAGGCAGTCGCGCGTGCATGATCGACCGCAGTGGTGCGGGCGTCTTGATTCTGCTCATGGGCAACAGAAGTCATCGCATCGACCTCCTTTCCACGGATGCTTTCGCTCCGCGGCAATACCGGGATAGTCGTGAGGCCGGAAACCTAGAGGTATCCGGCCCCTCGGAAGCTGATCGTTCCGTTGCGGGCAACGATCAGATGATCGTGAAGCACGATATTGAAACAGCGCGCTGCGTGGGCGATCTTCGCTGTGAGATTGCGATCGGCGCTCGATGGCTTGGGGCAACCTGAGGGATGATTGTGCACAAGCAGGAGCGCCGTTGCCTCCAGATCAAGGCAGCGCTTCAGTATTTCGCGGGGCCAGGCCTGAACGGCCGACACGGTCCCGACACCCATCACCTCGTCCGCGATCAGCTCGTTGCCCGCATTGAGGAACAAAACCCGAAACCGCTCGATCGGGTCATAGGCCATTTGCGACCTCAAATAATCGAGCACAAACTGATCGCTGGATAATATCGGCCGCTGCATGAGCGGGGCCCTCAATATCTGTGTCATCGCACGCCTGAAGCTGAGGAATGTTTGTTCGACCTCGATCGAACCGTCCAGCAATTCGATCCTGGCCGCCGAACGTGCTGAGACAGTCTCGCCAAGAGAGCCGAAGCGGGCAAAGAGGCGTTCGGAAAGTTCCTGAGCACGATCAGGACAGGTAAGGCCGATCAGTTCTTCCAGGGCGCGTCGGCACCCAAACGTGTCAATCGTGCCTGATGCCGCCAGGTGGCGATGATCAGGCCCAGTTGGGCGAACCAACTCCATACCGCCAGCGCCTGCATGTAGGCACGGGGAACCACGCTGGGCGCAATCATCAGTGCAACATGAATGATGACTTCGGCGCCCAGCATCCCGGCGATCCAGATCGGCCAAAAACGGGTGCTCCGAATTGAAAGCCATAGGAAAATGCCCAATATCAGCAAATCGATGATCAGGATGCCGGCTTCGACGCCCTGAAACCGGATCCCGAAAGGAGACGCGACAAACACAGTCAGGCTTGCGCCGCCTAGCAGGGTGGCCGCACCGATACGCTCGGGTTGGCCACCCTTAATGAAGGCACAGGCGCTGCTCAGAAGCAGAAGAGCCAGAAACAGGACTTGTCGCGTCATGACGTAGAGGAACGACAAAAGTCCCGATCCGTCAATTTCTCTCGACGAAAGCATCACACCGCTCGGAGATGCTGTCCCTGGGCGGACGACCCTGCCCTTGCCACCTTCAGAAGGTCGCCATAGCTGGTCTCCGGCAATCCCATCGCGTCACTGGCATGTTTGAGATTGGCGTGGGTGGTGACGATCTTCTCGCGCGTTTCTGCAACAAGCAGCATGGCTGAGGCGGAGCTTTGGATGGCGTCCTGGCCGATCATGGCCGAGAGGCGGGCATCCAGCCGCGCGAGCGGCAGCGCCGCGTTGAGTTCGGCGATACGGGCGGCTGCGATGTCGATGGCCTCTTCGGCAGCGAACAAACGCTCAGCAACATGTTTGGCGACGGATTGGCGTTGAGCACGCATGGTTTCTCCTTCCCGTCCATCAGGGCGGGTCATGGTAATGGATTTGTGGATGTGCCGCTCTATTTTGCCACAAGGTCGTTAAGGACCAACAGCAGGGATATTCCGGCCCCTACGGCAAAGAGCATCATGGGCGTGAGGATCGCGAACACGATCAGGGTGGAAGGTCCGTTCAGGTCATTGCGTTGCCTCCCGGCTGCGCGGAACGGCACGATGTCGAGCAAGGAGGAGGGCTGTTTGCGAACGCCATATCGGCGTTGTCCTTCTGCGAACAGATCCTCGAGTTCCTCTTGCGCTGGCTGTGCGTCCGCCTTGGTTTCGGTAGACGCATTTGACCCCCAATGGGCTCTGCCGGGAATAGTCATCGGATAGGGGGGTATAATCTGCCCCCCTTGCCAGCCTCCCAGTCCACGAAAAGCTGGGCTGCTTTCCATCGTGACACGTTCCCAAGTATCTGCCGGGTTTCCAGAATATGGTTGTTCACGGTATGAGGGGACAGGTTCAAGGCCCGCCCGATCTCCTTGGACGATAAGCCTTTGGCGGCTTCTCGCAGGCAATCGCCCTTACGCGCGCTGAGCCGCTCAAGCCGGTCTGAATAGTCTTCCTCGTTCAAGGGCGTGTCCCTTCGCCAGTTCGTGGCGACCGGAATTGGCGTCCTCTCAAATCACTATATTCGATTTTATTTTGCCGTCAGTATCCGGTTGCAGCCATTCTGTTTCAAACAAAAACCTTTCGAAAACATAGTCGTTCCGCATCGGGTTTAACAGATTGTTTTGCAAGCAATCCGAACCGGTCACGCTACGGCAGCGACGCTAGAGGGTCATGGCTGGCGATAGGCTTGGCGCTTCACGAACCCCTCCCATGGTCCCCGGATACAAGACGTTCGGCCGGGCGCTGCTCTGCAGCGATCGAGCCTCGCGAAGGAGAGAGGAGGCAAGGCGAGCGGAAGAACCCAGAGGGATCCGGTTGCCATGCAATATTCTGAAATTCGTGCTCTGCTGCAAGATATTAAAACATATCTTGTGACCGGAGGCTGGCCGCCTTCGCGCCGTCGGCGTCGCGCGCATCTGCTGGAGCGTCTCGATGCCATCACAGCGCAACTGGACGCGGGGCCGCATCCAGCAGTCGCAGTCGCCATGACCAAACTGGAAGGCGCACCGGTGCTGCGCATCGATGCGGACGAGCCCCATATCGAGGAGACGCCTGAAGGCGTGTGGGTCAGGGGATGGATATGGGTGGAGCAGCAAGCCTTGGCGTCCTGCGATTCGATGCGAATGACGAAGCTCCGCAACGCGATTGCGGATTTGCCTCAGCAAACTCGCGCCGTTTTCCTAGCCCATTGCGTCGAGGGTTCTGCCTATCCGGCGATAGCCCGCAGGCTGAGTCTCGAAGTTGCTGAGGTCCAGTGCGAACTGGCATCGGCGCTTTTGATACTCTCGCAGGCCCTCGACGAGACATGAGGGACAATCCGCCAGTGCGGCTGACGCCGATGAAATCTCTTGAACTGGAATTTGAGGGTGCTTCCCTGTGCCGTAAGCTGGGCGGAACATGGCAGAAAGATCGAGGCCTATGCCTGTGTCCGGCCCATGATGACCATAATCCCAGCCTGTCGATCCGCGTCGGCGAGCGCGCATTACTCTTCAAATGTTTTGCAGGCTGCGACAGGAAAGACGTCCTGCGGGCAATCCGGCATTTACGCCCGCCCCATTCGGAGCGACATATTTCGGCTTTGTCGAGCAACCTATCTTTGCCTCAAGCGGGGGCAGGTCCCGCCCTGCGCATATGGGACGCATCGGCAAAGCTCACCGGCACGCCCGCGCAAACCTATCTGTCGAAACGTCGGCTCAAGCCGCCCTGGCATGATTTGCGTTATAATCCACGCACGCCGCTGGGACGAGGCCGCAGCGCGGTGTTCCGGCCCGCAATGATCGCAGCCGTGCGCGAGCGGCGTGGGATCGTCGCCATTCACCGCACCTTCCTCGATCCGACAGTCGCCACCCGGGCAAGCGATCTGGCCGATCCCCGTATGATGCTCGGGCGTCCGGGTCGCGGCGCAGTACAACTTGTACCTCCCGGCCCGGTCCTCGGCCTGGCCGAAGGCATCGAAACCGCGCTGGCGGCGATGCAACTGCATGGGATTCCGGTTTGGGCGGTTCTTGGGGCGGAACGGGCCGGACATATTCTGTTGCCCGACTGGCTCGATCGGCTCGTCCTGCTGTTCGACAGGGATGCGGCCGGTTGGAAGGCGAACCAAAATGCGCGCCTTGCTTATAAACGCCCTGGCCTGGAGATCATCAGCGCATGGCCACCACCGCCAAACAATGATTGGGCGGACGTCCTGGAAGGCCGGCCGCGCGCTGCCTGATCACTATGAAACGAAGGGCTGCCCTGCAATGCCAGGAACAGGGCAGCCGACGCCGTTCAACCGTTCAGCCGGTCCTTGATCGCCTTGGCAGGCGTGAACGTCAGCTTCTTCGAAGCCTTGATCGCGATGGTTTCGCCGGTGGCCGGATTACGGCCCTCGCGCGCCGCTGTGTCCTTCACCTTGAACTTGCCGAAGCCGTTCAGGGAAATCTGGTCGCCTTTGGCCGCCGCGTCGGCGATGACGCCGAATAGGGCGTCGACGAGTTTGCGTGCATCCGCCTTGGTCAGTCCATGATCGGCAGTGAGCGCTTCAGCCAGCTCGGAATTGTTCATAAACTTCCTCCTGAAATTATGCAGCTGCGGTGTCTAGCGCCACGGCATCGTGCCGTCACGCGTCAAAACGGCGCAAACGAAAGGAGAGAGGGGAAGGGACCGGATGCGCGGTTCGATGTGCGGGCCGTAGCTTTTGCGGAGTTTGTTGCATGACCAAGCCATCCATCCTCGTCCCGGCAACCCATCTCACCAAGTCGCCCGTCAATGTGCGCAAGCGGACCGATCCGCGCGCTGACGCGGAACTCGAAGCCAGCATCGCTGGACATGGTCTCATCCAGAATCTCGTCGGGGTGCCGGTGTCCCGCAAAAAGGGCCATTATCGGATCACGGCCGGTGGCCGACGTCTCGATGCAATCCATCGCCTGATCGAGAAGGGGATGCTGCCGCCCGATCATGAGGTGCCTGTCCTTGTTCTCACCAACACGAAAGACGGCCGTGAAATCAGCCTCGCTGAAAACTACGATCGGCTTCAGATGTCGCCTGCCGAAGACTGCCTGGCATTTCGCGATCTGATCGAGGTCGAGGGGCGCAGCACAGCGGAAATCGCCAAGCGCTTCGGCATCGAGGAACGTTTCGTAATCGGGCGCCTGCGTCTTGCTAACCTCGCCCAGCCGATCTTCGAGGCGCTTGAAGCTGATGAAATCACCCTCGATATCGCCAAGGCCTACGCGACCACTGCCGACACCGGTCGCCAGACTGCGGTATGGGAAGCGTTGCGCAACAGCTATTCGCGCGACAACGTCAATGAAATCCGACGGGCGCTCAATGGCTACAGCTACCGGGCGAACGATCCCAAGGCCCTGTTGGTCGGGCGGGATGCCTATATCGTGGCTGGCGGCCGTGTGGAGGACGCGGATCTGTTTTCCACCGCTGCCGACGAGCGCTGGATCGACACCCATATCCTCGATGAACTGGCCGAGGCGAAACTCACAGCTCAGGCTGAGGCGATCCGCGAGCGTGAGGGCCTGGGAGAGGTTCGCGTCGTCGCCGGTGCTCGGATTCCCTATATGGAAACCTATGCGCTGCAACCACTGACGGGCGCTGCCGAGCCGCTCACGGACGAGCAGGAAGCGCGCAAGCAGGAGATTGAGGATGAGATCGCGGACATCGAGCGCCTTACCGAAGATGAGGATTATGAACCCCATGATGACGAGGAGCAGCGCTATGCCGCGCTTCAGGCAGAACTAACGATGATCGTTGCACGCGCGCCAGTGCTTGACGCTGAACAGAAAGCGTCTGCGCTCGCCTATGTCGTGCTCGCCGCCGATGGCACGCCGCAAATCCATCACCAGCTTTATGTCGCGCCGGTTTCCGATGAGGAGAGCGGCGAGAGCGACAATGAGGGCGACGAGGGTGATGATGACGTCGGCGACGAAATGCAGGATAACAGCATCGTCGGCGACGCTCGTCCGGCGATGAGCCAGCGCCTTCGCGAAATGCTGGCGATGATGAAGACAGAGCTCTTGGCCGTCCACGTCGCCAGCGATCCTGCGTTCGCGTTGAATCTGGGCACCTTCATCATGGTCGACCGCGAATCCCGCCTGGGATCCTTTGACATCCCGAGCGATCTGCGGGCCTCCGCGCCGTCCCGACTCCTCGCCGACTTCAAGCCGGCAACGGCTGCCGCCGGTGAATGGACGAAACTCGACGAGGCGCTCGATCGCAGCTGGCTCCAACACCAGACTGTTCCGGATCGCTATGACGCCTTCTGCGCCCTCGCCGATGAAGCGCGCGCGGCCTGGCTGGGATGGGCGATCGCGCGCACGCTTCACGCGGTTCCTGCAGGACGCCGCGAGGCAGGCTTCCTCGATCATCTGGGGCGCAAGATGGGTATCGATGTCGCGGCCTGGTGGCGGCCGACGGCGCTCACCTATTTCGACAAGCTGACCAAGCCCGGCATCCTCGCTTTGTTCGAGGAGATTGGCGGACTGGAACTTCGCATGCGTTATTCCGGGTCGAAGAAGCACGATCTGGCCGCGTCGGCCGAGCGGCTATTTGGTGGCGATGTCATCATCGAGCCCGAGATCCAGCAACGGGCGCTCGCCTGGCTGCCTGATGAAATGCGGTTTGCCGCGCCGGAAAACTGCGCCGCGCCGACCTCGCCCGACCATAGTGAGGGCGACCTTGCGGACGGGGTGAACGAGGAAGGCAACAGCGCGGGCGACGAAAGCTTCGCGCAAGCCGCCTGAATGCAACTCTGGGGCCGGGAATTCATTCCCGGCCCCAGGGCTTGCGCCTTGATTGAGACCAGCCAATGGTAAGAGTTGCGATCAATCTACAGAGTCAGGGATAACTCCCATGCATATTTCCGCATCTGATGCGAAAGGCCAATTAACCGACCCAGTACCGACCGATCCAGCCGGCCGCCGCGCATTGCAGGAAAAGGTGCGCTTGGCCGCCAGAGCCAAAGCGACGACTGGCCCGAATGCGGCGCATAGCCAGGATTTCCTCTATGGCGATGACGGCATGCCTGGAACTTAGCGGACGGCGTGACGTGAAACACAGGCGCGTCGGCTTGTCGCAGGTTTTGGCGTCGAGATCATCCTGGGGACTGCTTCGCCGATGAGATCGCAAAGGACCGGAATTGCCCGCTGCTGTTCGTCGGAGACGACTTTAGCCAGACAGATGTTGATCGTCCGTTGCCTTCAGCGAGGTGAGGCAGGCCGCTTGCCGTTTGCTGGGGCGCAAAGAAACGTCCAGACGGCCGATCCGTCCCCTCCGATGTACGCCATCGTCTAATTCAGGCCGCAGCATTTCTTGTACTTGACGCCTGACCCACAAGGGCATGGGTCGTTACGCCGGGTCTTTTGGCGCTTGATTGTGGCCGGTCGATCAGGGTCATTTTCGACCCGCCACTGGTGCAGCATTTCGACCCAGATCGGGATCAGGTCAGGTGCTTCCTGATCCCATCGGTCTTCCGCAGTGAGAGAGAGCGTCTCTGTGCCATCGGCGAACGCGCGCAGCTCGCGGATGCCCTCGATCGCGGCGCGGCAACCGGCATCATCGTCTTCGAGGATGCGCTGCCATCCAGACGGCGCAAGATCCATCGCCTGCCCAAAGCCTTCGATCCACAACTCCCATAATGTCTCGTCCGACCGTGTGTCGATCTCCAGCACCGGTTCGAAGCTGCCCGGCTGGTCCAGGCAGGCCAGGATGACATGATAGTGGTGCATGACGAGATCGGTGAAATGTTGCAGACCGCCCATTTCGCTGAACTGCAGCATGCCCGTGCCGTCATCACCCGCCCAGATCTTCTTCAGCCATTGGCTGGGGGCAAGCAGATCGGGGCTGACGAGGATTCCGGTGAGGAAGCCGTCCAGTTGCGACAGCAGCATGCAATCCTCGCCCTGGTCAAGCAGCAGCCGGTCGAGTTCGTCGAGATAGTCGGGTGGAATAGCCATGCCCTTCCATAGCCGCACGCCGATCCCTCGTCACCGGTTCTGATCTGTCGCCCAGACAATCCAGGGAACGAAATGAAGGAGAGCGGGAAGGGGAGAGCCGGATTGTCCTATTCTCGCATGAGGTGCCCATGACCTTGCCCCAACTTGCCTTGTCGCAGTCCCCGGATGCGCCCACGCGCCTGTTCGCGGTCGCCCGTTCCCTTGCCCACCGCCTGCGCAATGGCGGCATGATCAATCGCCAGTCGCTCAAACGCACGATGACCCAGGCGTTCGGCGAGGATGACGCGGCCGGTGCCTGGTCGATGCGCGATGCCTATGATGCGCTCGAAACCGCGCAGGTGCTTTACCTCGCCGATCCGCAAAGCCCGCTTCTTGCAGGAACGCCTGCCGATATCTTCCAGCGACTGCGGCAGTTTGAACGGGCACTGCCCACCCAGACCTACCGCTCGGAAAAGCAGGTCGACCTCCAGCAGTTCAGCACGCCCATCAGCCTCGCCTGGCTTGCGGCCATGGCAGCGCGCTGCCGCTCGGACGATATCCTGCTCGAACCTTCGGCCGGCACCGGCATGCTGGCAGTCCATGGCGCACGCGCAGGCGCGCGGCTGCTGCTCAACGAGCAGGATCCCGCACGCGCAGACCTGCTGTCCCGAAGCCTGGGCCAGATCGTGACGGGCCATGATGCCGAACATATCCAGGATCTGCTGACCACCGAGCAGCTTCCCACGCTGGTGTTGATCAATCCACCCTTCAGCCGCAGTACGGGCCGCGGGATCGATCGCCATGCCGGTGCGCGCCATCTGCGCGGCGCACTCGCCTCCCTCGCACCTGGCGGGCGCTGCGTCGCTATCATGCCGACGAGCTTTTCCCCCGAAGGCTCGGCGGCACTGAGCTACAATATAGTCGCAGAGCTTGTGCCTTCCCGCGTCGAAATCACCATATTGGGTAGCCCCTATGCCAAACATGGAACGGGGATCGATGTGCGACTGTTGGTCTTCGACAAAGGATGGGTCGGCGAGCCGGAACGCCAGGTCGCTGGCGACATCGAAGCTGCCCTGGCCCTTGTCCTCGCCATCCCCGATCGGCTCGATCTCCAGCCGCCGCCTCACGTTCCGCCACCAGCCGTTGCTCTGTTGCCCTCTCGACCCGTCATCAATATCCCGGCCAAAAGTCTCTTTGCCCCTATAGGCGTCCAAAGGCTCGCGCCGCCGTCGCGGGTGGCAGCGGTGGCAAATGATGCGCGGCCTATCACCTACACGGTTCGGGAGGAGCCCCTTGCTCCCGGCGAGACCGTGGGCATTTATTCAGCCTGGCGGCCCGCCCGGATCGCTATCGATGGCGTTTCCAGGCATCCCGATGACCTTGTCGAATCCATCGCCATGGCTTCGGTGTTCCTGCCGGTGCCGCGCTATCAGCCCCTGCTCCAGACCCGGGCGGTCAGGGCGTTGTCAGAGGCGCAGCTTGAAACCATCATTTATGCCGGTGAAGCGCATGCACGCGATCTTGTCGGCTGCTTTTCGGCCAACCTTGCCGGTGATCGCCTGATCGAGGACCGGGATGGCAAACTCTATCGAACCGGCTTTTTCATCGCTGATGGAACTGGTGTGGGCAAGGGGCGCGAGGCGGCGGGCATCATTCTTGATCAGTGGAACCGGGCCAATCGGCGCGCAATCTGGATTTCCATGGCCGATCTTATCGAGGACGCCCGCCGCGACTGGACGGCGCTGGGCGGGCTTGCCATCGATATTCAGCCCATTGCAAACTTTCCGCTGGGCACGTCGATCACGATGGAAAGCGGCATCATCTTCCTGACCTACGCCGCCCTGGGCTCTGCACGCCACGATACAGCCTCGCGCCTGCAACAGCTACTGGACTGGACCGGTGAGGATTTTGCCGGGGTGATCGTCTTCGACGAATCTCACGCCATGGCGCACGCGGGCGGGACCGAAAATGATTTCGGAAAAGCCCAAGGCTCGGAACAGGGCCTGGCCGGCGTCCGGCTCCAAAATGCGCTTCCGCGTGCCCGCATTCTCTACATGTCTGCAACGGGCGCGGCGAGGCCAGACAATCTCTCCTATGCTGTTCGCCTGGGACTCTGGGGACCAGGCACTGCATTTGCGACGCGCGACATGTTCATGAAGGCCATGGAAGAAGGTGGTATCGCAGCCCTTGAGGTCGTGTGCCGGGATCTCAAGGCCATGGGCCTCTACACGGCCCGGGCGTTGAGCTTTGCGGGCGTTGAATATGAGCCGCTGGAGCATGCGCTGACGCCAGATCAGATTTCGATCTACGATGCTTATGCCGATAGCTGGAGCATTATTCATCGCGGATTGCGCGATGTGCTGGCCGAGATCGGCATAGTCGACAGGATATCGGGCAAGACCCAGAACGCCCGGGCGCGGGGATCAGCCCTCAGCGCCTTTGAATCCGCGAAATTGCGCTTCTTTTCCAGTCTCCTGGTCAGCATGAAAATGCCCTCGCTCATCAAGGCGATCGAGCAGGAACTGGCCTTGGACAACGCCGTGCTGGTACAACTTGCGAGCACGGGCGAGGCCATCATGGATCGGCGTCTCTCCGAACTCTCCGCGCAAGAACGGGCGATGATGGATATTCAGGTTTCGCCAAAGGAGACGTTGATTGACTATTTGAAGAATGGCTTTCCCGTGCGCCAGATGCGGGTCTTTCGTGCCGACGATGGCGCGATGCGCGCCGAACCGATGACCGATGCGCAAGGCCATCCGGTGCTTTGTCGGCAGGCGATAGCCGCACGTGACGAACTGATCGAGGAACTATGTGCGCTGCCCGCGATCCCGACCGCGCTCGATGCACTTATCGCGCATTTCGGAACCGACCGCGTTGCCGAGATTACGGGGCGCTCGCGACGCATTGTGACCGACACCACCGGTCGACAAAAAATCGAGAGGCGTGGCGCGCGCGCCAATCTGTTCGAGGTTCAGGCGTTTCAGGATGGCCGCAAGTCCATCGCCGCCTTCTCCCTAGCCGGTAGCACGGGGCGATCCATGCATTCCGATCGGGGCTGTTCGAGCGCACATAAGCGCCGCACGCATTTTCTGTTGGAACTTGGCTTTCGCATCCTTTCGGCGGTGCAGGGCTTCGGTCGCAGCCATCGGACCAACCAGCTTACGCCACCCGTCTACCGCCCGCTTACCACCGATTGTCGCGGGGAGCGGCGTTTCCTCAGCACTATCATCCGCGGGCTGGAAGCGCTCGGGGCATTGACCAGGGGGCAGCGCCAGACGGGATCGCAGAATCTGTTCGACCCTTCCGACAACCTGGAATCGGACTATGCCCGCGATGCGCTCGTCCAATGGTTCCATCTTCTCTATGAAGGCAAGCTCCGCAGCGTCTCGCTCGCCGACTTCCAGGCCATGACGGGTCTTGAACTTTGCGACGAGGGCGGGGAACTGCTGGAACGCCTGCCGCCTATTCACCGCTGGCTCAATCGCATCTTGGCGCTGCGGATCGCGACCCAGAATAGCATATTCGAGGAATTTCTGGGGCTGGTCGAGGACCGCGTCGAGGCCGCGCGCGCTGCCGGCACGCTTGACCTGGGCATCGAGACGATCCGCGCCGAGAAAGTCCAACTTTTGTCTGACCGGCTCCTGCGCACAGATCCTGTGACCGGTGCCGAGACAAGGCTTTTGCGGCTGAAACTGCACCGACGCCCGCCGGTTACCAGTTGGGCTGCGCTGCAACTCGTCTGCAAGGACACCGACAATATCGCGTGGCTCCATAATGGCCGTTCCGGTCGGGTCGCACTGTGTATGCCGACCTGGCCGGGACAGGACGAAGAAGGCGAATGGATCGAACGTTGCTATCTCATTCGTCCGACCGGTCAGGCGCGCATGGTTGTTGCGGCCTTGAGCGGCAGCCACTGGCACCAGATCGATCGCGACGCATTCCAGGTCTTGTGGAAACAGGAAGTCGCCGAAGCGGTGAAAAATCTCATGGTCGAAACCATCACCATGGCCACCGGCCTGCTGCTGCCAGTATGGCATAAATTGCCCGAAGATGACGTGCGCGTGTGGCGGATCGATGATGGCGTGGGCAGTTCAATCCTGGGGCGCATTATCCATCCAGTCGCGCTCGAACGGATCGAAAGGGAGTTTGGCCTTGATGGCACGACAGCTCTTGGTCCCGTCGAAATCATCGAAGGTGCGCGTTCCGCCGGCGGAGTGTCGATTCCAGGTCTCGGTCCGGCACGGCTTGCCCGGGTTCATGTCAACGACAGTCCGCGCCTCGAAATACGGGACTATCGGCCAGAGGATCGGACCTGGTTGAAGGCTTGTGGCGCATTCACGGAGGTCGTCGCTTTCAAGACCAGATTGTTTTTACCGCCCGAACGGGCAGGCGAGATACTCGCGCGGATCATGGCGGAACGTGCCTGACACAAGACAGGTTAGCACTTGGTGAGCATCGCTCCGCTATCGCTCTGCGTTTTTAGAACGCAGAGCAGGCGAAGGGCGGATCATTGGACCCGCACTTCGCCTGAACGCTTCACTCTGCGGACGCTTTCGTTGGCGTTTCATCCGCCACATGGTTTAACTTCAACGTCCGGCGTCGGGTCCCTTTCGCCTCTGCAGATGCAGATGCAGATGCTTTGGGCTTTGTGACTTTCGCCGCAGTTTTCGTTTTGCCAACCGACTTTACGGCTTCCACAGTCATCGGGGCAGGCGTCAATTCCTGCGAGGCGGGCGATGTCTTCGTGCTGGCGCGGGGGGACTTCCTGGAAGTTGATGTCTTCCTGGCAGGTTTTGCAGACGCCATTTCGGGCAGCACTGGCTCAGGCTTAGTCTCTACTGGAGCGATATCCCGCTGAGCGTCAGGCTCGGCAGCCGCGGCATTGACCCGCCCGCGCCTGGGCTTAGCTGCCGTCGGAATTACCGGCGCGGCTTCGATAACCGGTGCCGCCTCTGCTAAAGGTGCCACCTCTTCAACTGGCGATGCTTCCTCCACCGGTGTCGCAGCCTGCGTTTCCGCGCCAACCCGGCGTCCAAGGCCAAGTTTTTGCGCGACGATGCGCCGCTGTTCCGAATAAGCAGGCGCGACCATGGGATAATCCTTGGGAAGATTATAGCGCTCGCGATACTCGGCCGGTGTCAGTCCGTTGACCGCCAGATGCCGCTTGAGGGTCTTGTACGGTTTTCCATCGAGCATGCTGATGATGTGCTCGCGTGAACCAAGGCTCTTGCGGACGGAGACCGCGGGAACATGATCGGGCGCTACTGGCGGGGTCTCCACCTGGGCCTTTCGTTCCAATGCGCCGCGTGTCGCTTCGATGATCCCGGCAATCTCGCCGGCTGGAACCTGATTGTTGGAGAAATAGGCGCTCAGTAACTGCACCGTCATTGCGGTGAAATCAGACTGCTCGGTATCGGCCACGAAGGAACTCCCGGTTGAGGAATGAAGGGAAGATGCCGGATATCACCGGATGAGGATTGTAGCAGCTAAACGGGAATATGCCGTATTTGCAAGCCGGGAATGAACGGCGTTCATCCACACCGCGAAAGGAGAGGGGGAAGAGCAAAGGGGAGAACGACCGGTATCTTGTATCAAGGAAAGGCGTGCCATGTCCGACCGCGTATCCGCACACATCATGATCGGCGGAATAATTCCCCGTTCGCAATATCCTGATTTCGTCCAGGCGATCGCCCACGATAATCCTGCTATCGATTGGGACGGCACGCCATTCGATTCCACATATCTTCCCGCAACCGGCCCTCTCACGCTCATGGATCATGAAGTGGCCAATGGATGCTTCGAGAAAATCGAAGAAAGCTGCCGACGTCTTGGTCTCCATTATGTCCGATGGTCAGACGGATTTGGTGGAAGCTTCCCCTCTGTCCGCGTCATTTACCGGGGCCATGGCGAACCGCAAAACTTTCTCACGACGCAGGATGACCAGCAGGTCTTTTCGATCGAGCGCATCCGGGAACTGGGAAGCATCGCGGTAATCGAGGCGGAATACAGACTGGCGCGTCTGAACCCGCCGCCGCTGGTGCTTGTCGACACAGAGCCGAGCGATGAAGCAATGACAGAGACAATCCATGGCTGACCATTATGTTCAAGGATCCTTCGCGTTCACCTGCACGGCGCGTGAAAGCGCGCTGATCGAGGAGGCATGGCAGCACGCGTCCGATCTGCTGGCTGACCTTGCTCCAGGCGAACCGAGCGCCGAATTTCTCGCTGCGTTCATGCCGACCGATCTCGCCAATCCGTTCAACGGCCTGCTTGAGATTTTCGATGATCCCGACTTCCCGGATTTCGGCGCCGAGATCGAGATTGCAGGAGCTGCCGAATGCATCGTCGCCATCTATGGCACGACCGACTTCCAGCCAGGTCCGATTGCAGAACTCATCCGGCGCTGTTGCCAGGAGAGCTTGGAAGTAACGCCTGTCGGGTTCGTCTGGAGCTATGGCTGTTCGCGTCCACGCCGCGGCAGTTTTGGTGGAGGATGGTGCGCGATATTGGCCGATCATGTGGAATTCGCCAGCACGCACGAAGAACTGGCGCGACGGTTGGGGAGATCCGCCGCGACATCAGCGGCAGAAGCGTTCGATCCATGGATTGACGATCCCGAATATCCCTTGGCCGACTGGCAGGCCGAGGTTGCCAATGGCGATACGCGTCTTGGCTATCGCGACTGGGTATTCGCGACGACTGAAGCTGCTGGCAGTTCACGTCCCATAATCGGAACGCCGATGGCGTAACGCAACCCACTTCCCCCGATCTTCTTAAAGCCACAAGGATATCATGATGACCGACGCTAGCGCGCCGGGCGCGTCCGCGCGCCTCTATAGCCAAACCGAGTATGATGAACGCGGCAATTTTCATTATGAGGGCGATCTCTATCGCGCCGGTGAAGCGTTGCCATCGCTCGCGTCCCGGATCGAACGCCATCTGGCGCAGCATTTTACCGGACCCGTCTTCGCGATCCGCACTGAGAAATTTTCCGGAGGGCGCAAAGTCATTGCGGAGATACTCGATTCCCCTGCCGACCTGACCGGCCGTGATGCGCAGAACGCCTTCATAGCTGAGGTGCGCGATCAAATGGAGCGGTTCGGGTTTACCCGGACCAATCCGTTGCAGGATTTCTGGTCATGCAGTTTCTACTGCGAGGTCCGCATCGGCCAGGCCTATTGGTCGGCATTGGCAAAACGTCAGGGTATCCGCAATCCCGTCGACCCAGTCATATCATTGGCGGCGTTCAAGAAGCGCATCAAAGCGGGTGATCGGTTGAAGCTGATCGACGCGCCCGCCGGTCATCGACTTCTCGGGACGACCCGCGACATCACCAAAGTGCGCTCGGGCGATCTGATCCTCGAAGGTCGTTCCTACCTTTCCTTTCCCAGGGCCTCCGCTTTCGCCTGCGACGGCCGCCTGATCAGGATCGCCATCGGTTCGCAATATGGTCCTGACGATCATCTTCTCTACGAATGGCAAAGAACTTCCTGAGCGCCATTTCTTGTCCGGCGAAACGCCGGTCGGACGCGAATAGGGCATCTCGGCGCCGTTCCATCTCATCGTCAATTGCGGAGGCCTGTGTGCACGAGCCGCATCTCAAAGCCATGGCAGCGCTCTTGCGCCGTAGCCAGCCGCGCCATGACCTCTATACCGTCTTTGGTGACTGCATGGAGGCCATCGCGATCGCCATGGCGAACAGTATCGACCTGCGCGCCCGCGAACCGCGCGAGGCTCGCTATCTGGATATTGTCGGGCGTTACCGGCGCGAGATCGTCGAATTGTTCCCGCAACTTCTCGCCGAGCTGGTGCAGGCTCTCGAAGCCGCGCCTGGCGACGTGCTGGGCACTTTGTTCCACGAGCTTGACCTTCACAGCAAGGCGCGCGGGCAATATTTCACTCCTTATGCGCTCAGCCGCTGCATGGCGCAGGCCACTCTGGGGAAGCGCGAGAATGTAGAAGCGATGATCGCGCAGCATGGCTTCGTGACTGCCATGGAGCCCGCTTGCGGCGCGGGATCGATGGTCATCGCGCTTGCCGAAGCCATGCGCGATATCGGGCATCACTATCAGCATCACCTTCATGTGACGGCGATCGATATAGATCCGCGCGCGATCCACATGGCCTATATCCAGTTTTCATTGCTTCATATTCCAGCCCATCTCATGGTCGGCAACGCCTTGTCGGGTGAGATGCAGGACCATTGGTTCACCCCGGCGCATATATTGGGGGGATGGACCGCTCGGCTCGCCCTTCGTCAACGTGGCGAACCCGTGGCTGTGAACGTCCAGCGCGCGACGACCGCGACCGGCCCGACATCACTATCGCAAGGCACCGTTCCGCCATTAGGGGCATCGCAGCGATCCATGCCCCGACAGTTGAGCCTCTTCTGACCTTCTCACGCCTCATATCATAGGAGAGTGGCATGTCCCGAAATGTCCATATCGACGCCCTGGGCCGGATACCGTCTGGTACAACAATCATTACCCTGGCCATCTGCGGACCGCGCGGCGGCATGCGTGCGGTCGAGGATATTTCGATCGATGAAGCCGAGAAGATGATGGCGCAGCTTCAGGCCGTCGTCGCTGGTGCCAGAGCCGAGACAGCCATCGACCCGGTCGATTGCTTCATGCAGGATGTTATCGACCGGCTCGGCGATCCGGCTCTCGCGCTCGATCCGTCGTTTCGTTCATGGTGTGCCGGAAATCATGGCCTGCTCAGTCCCCGACAGGCCGCTGAACGCTGGTGCTGCTGGCGCGTCGCCTGAGAGATCATTGCGGTCGGGATCATAGCTGGTTTGCCGGGCCTGCGTGAGAGGTCAATACAGGATGAGGCCCGTTCCTGGAATGAGCTGATCCAGAAAATCAAAATCGCGCCGGTTTCCGGTCAGCAGATCACATCCAGTCGCGGCAGCCTGTAAAAACAGCAGGGCGTCGTTCAGCAGGGCGATCGAATGCGGTTGACCGGAAAACCTTGTCACCATTCCTGCCAACATGCCGGCCTCTCCGAACACGCGCGAAGACGGCGCGCTCAGGCGATGCTCAGGGATATCGTCGATCGTCCGTCCCAGCGTCTTGAGAACCGACGCCGTGCGCTTGTCGGCAGGATCGAGCGCACCCATCAGATGGGTCATCTCGGCAAGCGCTACGCTGGAGTGATTGACGATCCGGTTTTCCAGCAAGGAGTCTACTTCAACCGACGTCTTGCCCTGAAGCACATCGATATAGACGCAGGTGTCGAGCAAAAGCTCCCGGCCTATGACCGGTGCCTTGTGAACGAGCGGCAGTTCTTCTTCGGGCCGCCGTGCCAGATTTGCTGCAGATCGCTGCGGCCGGATCCTGCGCAGCGAGGCCTTGCGATCAAATCCCAAGCGCAATATCCGCCGGGATCGCACCCTTCCGGCTCACAAGCCTGGCGCCGAAGTCATCTTCGAGCGCCACTTTGGCGAGGGCATATTCGACGAGATCGGTCGTCGAGGCGATGCCGCTGCGCATTTTGGCGCGATCGATGAGTTCACGCGGCACGCGCGCGCCGACCGCGCTGTTCGTTCCCGACAGCAAACCCGCCGCCTTCGCAGCGGCCACGACCGCTCCATGTCGCTGGGACAGATGATCCTCGTGCTTCGTTTCCATCACGGCCTCCTTTCGTTCAACATATACATCATTTTGTAAAACGCGCAAGCCGCGGCCGGAACAACTGCCGCCCGTCTTGGCTTTGCGAAACCGCGATCGCATGACCCGAAAAAGGGAAGAGTGGGGTGGGGATGTGACAGGGGCCGTGAAGCGCCTGTCGCTCTATATCTCAAGGAGACGATTTCCATGGCGACCCTTGCCCCCATGACCGACAGCCCCCGGCTCACGGCTCCCTATCGGATCGATGTCTCGCGCGGACATATGAGCAGCCGCGTATCCTCCGAGTGGTTCTCACGCCCCGACGACGAGAAATATCTCTCGCTCACCAGCCTTTATGACGCCGTGCGCAGTCGCGCGGACCGTGCGACCACGCGCATCGTCGAAAGCCGGTCGATCCGGGTCGAGGCTAAAAGCGACAATCCAGAGCGATTGATGCTCATGGCGCCGGGCGATGATCGTCCGCTTGCGCCCACCAACTGGTCCTTCGGCCAGGTGGCAAGTCTGGTCGGAGCGCCAGCCTCCTATCTGCGCCAGCTTCCAGCCGCGCTTGCCGGCATCAATCTCCAGCACGGGTTGATCAACCACCGGGGCGAGCAGGTCAAACTGCTCCAGACCGAGAATGGCCGCACCGAATTGCGAGCGGCTACCGGGTCGGAATATGGCAGGATCTTCGACTGGGAACTGGTGCAGGCGGTGATGGCCTTTGCCGGCGATGGTGTCGGCGACTCAAGGTGGAAGGTGCCTGGAACCATCGACTGGGGCAGCATGACCTATAACCCTTATGTCGATATCACCAGGGAGACGACCACACTCTATGCATCGGACCGGGACATTTTCCTGTTCCTCGTGGACGATACGCACCCCATCGAGGCGGGCAAGCTGCCTAACGGCGATCCCGACCTCTATTTTCGCGGGTTCTATGCGTGGAACAGCGAGGTTGGGTCCAAAACGCTCGGGATCGCGACTTTCTATTTGCGCGGCGTATGCGCCAACCGCTGTCTGTGGGGCGTCGAAAATTTCGAGGAGGTCAATATCCGCCACTCGAAATTCGCCGCCGCCCGTTTTGCCCATCAGGCCGCGCCGGCGCTTGAGCATTTCGCAAACTCTTCGCCATCGCATTTCATCTCCGGCATCAAGGCCGCCCGCGAGCGGATCGTTGCGCGCAAGGAGGAAGACCGCGAACCCTTCCTGCGCAAACGCGGCTTTTCGAAGGCCGAGACGGCAAAGATCATCCAGACCGTGCTGGCTGAAGAAGGCCGTCCGCCTGAGTCCATCTATGATTTCGTCCAGGGTATAACGGCGCTGGCCCGATCGAAGCCGCATCAGGACAGCCGCCTCGACCTGGAGAACAAGGCCAGAAAGCTGCTCGAACAGGCGCTCTGACGCCTGGCGGCACCACTGCCATTCCTGCTTCACCTTCTCATGACCATCCCGGACACGCACCGGGATGGCCATCGTCATGAAAGGATGCCGCCATGCGCGCCTATTCGTCCCTTTCCCTGCCGCAATTTATCGTCGACATCGCCTTCTTCAGTGGCGGCGAGCAATATGCCACCGAGACCTATACCATTCTCGCCTCAACCTGGTTCGCTGCGGAGCAACAGGCGCTGCAGATGTCGGTCAACAGCGTCTATGACGATGCGCGCATTCCCGACCTCAGCCGAACCGCCACCGTCCGCACCGCCTGATGAACCGCTGCGATCATTCCCAATGACAGCCCTTGCGGGCTGAAATCCTCAGATGTGTACGCCAGTCCAGCCGCCGCCTGAACTGCGAGCGTTCTGTCTCCTCCCGCCGGAGCCATATCAATGACCCGTTACGCGCTGTCCCATCTCGAAACCGCTGCTTGTCTTTGGGAAGCCGTCCTCGAACTGCGCGATCGCCCTGTGACCAATCCCGATGCAAGCAGCCGGGCGCTCGCCTTGCGCAAATGCGTCGATATACTCGGCACTGCGGCGCTACGCCTTGTCGTGGTAGGCTGGGTCGATGCGGTGGAGGCGGCATGGCGCGCGGTCGAAGGCGAATATCCGTTGTCGTTCGACTGGGATTTCGTGCCCCGCTGGATTGCCGACACGATCGACTGGTCGGACCCTCGCCATCCGGTTATCCGGGGAAAGCCACCCCGCGCCAACGCCCCAATGACTTCGACTCCGCCCATAGGAGATGACCCGGCCTCCGGCCGCGACGGCCATCTCGCGCTTCTCGCGCGGGCGCGCGCTGCCATGGTAGCGCCCGATACTCTAAATCCACCGGCGCGTTACGCCCTGATCAATGCTATCCGCGCCAGCGAAGACGCGATCGCCGCTTGCCCATTGCCATGGCCGATAGAGGTTCACACGGCGGTAATTGAACATCGGCATGGAATGAATATCCACGTTGCGGTCGATGCGATGGCTCTCGACGTGGAAATCGCTGCTTATTGCCGTGAATATTGGAGCGAGATTGACGACGCGCGCGACCCGAATAACCTGTCCGACACAGAAGCGATATCAAGCTATTTCGAATGTCATCCGTCGGAAAGCTGCACGAAGGATCGCATGCATATTGCGCCCGTCGCACACCCGTCTCCCCTTGCTGCCGGATTGATTGAGCAAGGCCGCTATTGTGTACTATCGACCGCCCATCTGACGGTTCATACCGCCTCATGCCTCGATAAATGGGCGTCCTGGCCGCCCAGTGATCGACCGATCGATATCGCGGCTTCGGTCTATGGCTGGTTCGTGCCGACGCGCGCCATTGATGATGACCGCAGTGCGCAATTGCCGCAGGATCTGCTGCGGCTCATCGCCTTCGGCCACGCGCACGGCTTCCAGTTCCTGCTCTTCGACTGTGACGGCAGTGACGTCGACGGACTACCGCTCCACCATTGGTAGGGAGGTTTCCAATCTGGCCGCCCCGGCTTCTCCGCGATTATCCGAATTTCCCCGCGACCTGATTCCAGAAGCCGATCTTGCGTCCATGCACCTTGCGAAGATCGGCCAGCCAGTCCTCATGCGGTACGACATCGACATCGCCTGCGATACGGTCGGCCAAATCCGTCGCGGCTGCAAAGTCCCGCGCGGCATAGGGATAATATTTCGAACTCGCCCGGTCGAGTACGCCAGTCACCAGTCGGCGATAGAGCAAGGTGGCCCCACCCGGATCGGCCTGAGACAATGCCTCGGCGGCAGGACGCAGAATGTCATAGGCCCGGGCTTCCAGATCTTCGAGCCTGTCCCTTGCCAGCCTGCCGGCGCGCTTGAGATCGGGCCAGGCAACCAGGAACGCCAGCGCCGATGTCGCCCGATCATATGCCATGGCCTGATCGAGGGCTTGCCTCTCCGCAGCGACATTCTCGAAATCGGGCAAAGCCCTGAGCCAGTCGCGCAGTACCTTCCCGTCGAGCCAGCGGTCGAAGATCGCCCTGCGCTGCGCCTGTACATCGTCCCTGCGGCCCAGTGCCTCAAAGGCCCGTAATTTGAGTTCGGCAAGCTCGCGCTCGTTATGGCTGCGCTCAACCGGCGCGTAGATCCAGTCGAGGGCTTCGACCGCACGGCCATGTGCGATCAATCGGGCGGCCACCTGCGCATTGAGCAGGGGATTGCGACGATCGGGATCGACCGTTGCAATATAGGCGTCCACATCGCCGTCGAGATCGGCGAGTTTGGGTAGCAGCCAGCCAACCTTATAGTCGAACTGTCGCCAGTCATTTCCTGTCTTCGCCGCCTGCCGCTCAAGCAGCATCCTGCGCAAAGCTGCGCGGCCCCTCTGCCCCAAGACTGGAGAAGCCGCATCCGGCAGGTCGTCGAAGACACCGTAGCCATCACCCTCGATCAGCGTCAAAATATCCCCGGCGAGCAGTTCGACATTGGGCGCATCCGCCTGGCACCATAGCCCGCCCAGATCCTCGCCGCCCTGGCGGAATATCTCGCCGAGCGAACCGCTGCTGTCGTCGGATCTTTCGAACACCGGCTCGGCAAGGCTCAGGAACAGCCGCATGCTATCGATCGCCTGGCTCAGCGAGTGGTCGGCTAGCGGCCCCATGATCGTTTCGCGCAACTGATCGAGTTCGCGCGCGAGTGCAGGCACCTTGTCCCATTCGACGAAACCTCTCGAACGCCGGATGGTCTTCAGTCGCTTGTCGATTTCGTGCGCCAGCGCGCCGCTATCGTCCTTGGCCGCCAGCTCCATGCGGACGGCGCGGGCGAAGACGGCGTCACGCTCGGCTTGCGCCAGAACAAGCCGGGCAAGGCGAGCGGGTCCCAGCGCCTCGAGCGCTTCGGACGTCATCTTGCCCGAACCGCGACTGCCCTTTTTGGAGGCCGCCATCAGCCGTCCTGCCCTGATACCGACCCCGCCGTTCCCTGGATCAGGGCAAGCAGCATGGCGTGCAGTGCCTCCTCGGCCCGTTCGCGCCGTGCCGGATCGGCGGCGGCGATGTCCCGGCGCATCCAGTCCGGCAGGCGCCGTAGCAAGGCGGTCAGTTGCGAATCCATATCCTTGGGCATTCCTCGTTCTTCGCAGCCGGGGACCGCTGCCGCAACAGCGGGTTGCACATCGGCCTCAACGGGCACCATGCCCTTTGACGACAAATGGAGGGGAGGAGGAGGGGAAGGGATGATGGGTTCCAGTCCGGAACCCACGGAGACCGCCATGCCCCTTCCCGTAACGATCCATAGCGCCGTCAGCCCGGACGCGATCCGCTGCGCTTCACGCCTTTTTTCAGGCGACAGCCGGGACTGCCTTCATGAGATGTTCCAGAATGCCAGGCGTGCCGGCGCCACCTGCATCGCGGTCGATCTGACCGAACAGGACGGCCGATCCCTTCTGCACATCCGCGATGATGGCTGCGGCATCGACGATCCAGCCGCCCTGCTGATGTTGGGACATTCAGGCTGGGGCGATGACATCGCGCGCAACGAAGACCCGGCCGGCATGGGCATGTTCAGCCTTGCCGGCCGCACGGTCGAAATCCAGTCCTTCTCCCCCTCTGCCGCCACGGCCTGGAAAGTCCAGATCCCCGCGCACGCATGGGACAGCGGCGTGCCGCTTGCCATCGCCCCGGCCATGATCGGTTGGGGCACGCTGATCTCGATCGAACTGCCACCCGACTGGAAGCAAGGCTTGTCCGCGACCGTCGCCGATGCCACCCGTCACTATCCCTTGCCGGTCACCTTGAACGGGGCGCTGCTGCTCCGTGAGGACTTCCTCAAGGACGCCATGTTTGTCGAAAACGCCTGCGGCTGCCGTATCGGTGTCTATGATCGGGATCCTGATTGGCCAGGCGATCACCGCATCAATTTTCACGGGCACCGCGTCAAATGCGCCTTGCCCATGGTTCGCGAAGAAATGGATAGTGGCCGTTTCTGGACGGTCCGGATCGACATCATCGATGCCCCGGAAATTCATCTGGTGCTGCCGGCACGCAAGGAGGTGATCGACAACGCGGCCTTGAAGGCGCTTCGCCAGGCTGCCGAGCGGATCCTGTACAAGGCCATCGCGACCCGGCCCGACCATCGGCTGCCCTTTACCGCCTGGCAGCGAGCGTGCGAGCTGGGCGTCACGCTGCCGCAGGCGCGCTCAGGGCTGGCAATCTGGCGGCCGCAGACCGCCGACGACTGCCATGGGCGCAGCAGCCGCATGATCGCTCCTGAAGGCGCCATGCTGATCGTGCCTTCCCTGGAGCCCGATATCGCGCAGGCGCTTGCGCTGGCTCGGGGCAAATCGCCCATCGAGAATGTGCAACTCGTTGAGGCGGAAGACGCGCTGCAAGGCTATGCCTGGTATGACACGCTCCCGGTCATCAGGGATATTGCCTTGTGCATCGACCGGGAAGGCGCCGTGCATCGCTTTGATGAGGATATGTGTCTCCCCGCTGATTTCGCTTGTGGCCTGGTCGACCGGATCGTCATCGAGCTGACGGTTTATGAAACCGGTCGCAAGGACGCGCCACATAGCGTCCATTCCATCGAAATCCCGGCGCTCGTCTGCCGCAATGGCGGTTGGGATATCGAGGAGGCCATCATCCTGGCCACGCGCGATGGTGGCATCACCCCGGACCGACTGAGCCGCATCATCTATGCGACGCTCTTCTGTGCGGCTGACGATCGCGACTGCGACAGCTGGGATACGCAGTCGCGATCCTTCGAACGCGAGGCGCGGCAGCACGCTACGCATATCCTCCTTGGGGAGGACGCTGCCACCCTCGAAGCCATCAACATGAGCGCATGGGATAATCTGAGCTGGCTGATCCCGCTCGATCGCAAGATCGTTATTCACGCCGAGCGCGGTGCCATCACGGTCGATTTCCTGCCGAATTGAAAGGGCGCCTGAGTTTTGCTCGCCGCGCCTGTCGCCCCTGTCCCAACCCAATCAAGGAGACCGGCCATGCGCCGCTTCCCCGTCTGCGCCTGTTCGACAGCGCATCTTCCCTGCGCCGAGCATGACGCCATCGACCGGCTGATCCGGCACGCGCCGCGAAGGCGCGGCCGGATCATCGTCGATCATCCGATCTTGACCATCGAAGCGCACCAATATGGCTTCTGGGTCCATCTTGGCTTCATCGATGACTGGCCCGATCGCCCTGATGCGCTTTCGCCCGAATTCTGGGCTTTGCTGGCGGATGCCCGCAAGGCCGGAGCGAACTGGCTGAGCTTCGACCGTGATGAACCGCCTTCCGATCAGTTCCCGGTCTTTGCGACCGTGCAGGGGGAGGCAACGAACGAGGCCGGGGAATCGGTCAATGCCGCAACCCCTGCTGGGAGGATCACGATCCGCTGTTCTGCATGTGGCAGCGCCGGGGTGATGCGCGATGCCTGGGCGCGCTGGGACGATGATGCCCAGGACTGGGCGCTCGGCGCTGTGTTCGACGCAGCATTTTGCGAAGCCTGTGAAAAGGACGCCACGCTGTCCGAGCAGCCGATCGATGGATCGCAGCACACACACTGATCGCGAGGCCCGCCAGCCACTTACCGACTCAAGCCCTTTTCCTCGATCAGCATATCCGGCCGCTCTCAGCGAGCCCGTGCGAAGGAGCATTTCCTATGACGATCGCCAATCATGATTTTACTCGCGACACGAAAGTCCCGCTCGGCCGCTCATCGACCAGTCCGCTCGAACTGGATCTGGGCAAGCTGATGGCGGGGCGCTGTCTGATCCAAGGATCTTCGGGCGCGGGCAAAAGCCAGACGCTGCGCCGGATCATCGAAGAAGCGTTCGACTATCTCACGACCATCATTATCGACCCGGAAGGCGAGTTCGCCAACCTGGCCGCGCATATCGGCGCCACCACGGTCATCGCGCGTGACTATGCCAATGATGGCCTCACCGCGCTCGCGCTTCGAACACGGCAGCACCGCATCGCCCTGCATCTCGACTTAACCGACCTGGAACCTGATCATCGCATCGAGAAGGCGGCGGCCTTCTTTGCAGGGCTGCTTTCGACGCCGCGGGAACATTGGGCTCACACCGTATTGGTGTGCATCGATGAGGCGCATCTGCTCGCGCCGCATATGGCAGCCTCGGCCCGCGACGCGGAAACCCGCCGTCTGGGCGTCGCCACCTTGACGGATATGTGCGCTCGCGGCCGCAAGCGCGGCATTGGTACAATAATCGCGACCCAGCGCCTCGCCAAGCTCGCCAGTTCGGTGGTCTCCGAACTGCATAATCATCTGATTGGCCTCAATGTCTTCGACCGCGATGTCGCGCGCGCTGCCGATCTTCTCGGGTTCGGCAGCGATCAGGCGGCGCTGCTGCGCCAGCTTCCGCCCGGCGAGTTCTTCGCCTTTGGCCCGGCGCTCGCGGCGACGCCGGTGCTGGCGAAGATCGATCCCACGATCACTCCCCATATCGGGCGCACGCCTGATCTCGTTCCTGCCGCCGATCTCGACGCGGACGAGAGCCGGACCCTGCTCAATCTTGACACCCTGCGCGAGGTCGCGCCGACCAGAGGGAACCAGGTGACCTTGCGAGGCCAGCGTGCGCTCGACGCCTTCCTCCTCGATCCGGCAGCCCCCGCCGCAGCCCGTATTGTCGGCGCGTTGGGCAACATAGCGCCCAACGCCACCACGGCTGACGATCTGGCGCGCCACCTCGCATTGCCGGCGAACGATATCGATGCCGGGCTCGACCTGCTCGCCGCGATCGGTGCGTCCGACACCATGCCGCGCGGCGATACGCGGATCGCGCGGCTGTCTGCCCGGTTGCGCCTGCGTGTCGTCGATACGCCCGTCATTGGCCTGGTCTGAACGGAGAGTGCCATGAAAGAGACAAGCTTCGATCTCGACGCTGATATCGTCGAACTCACCCCGTTCATTCCTGAACGCGACACTGGCGCGACCGTGCCACTTGCCGAGCTGGCTTTCCGTGCCGACGCATGGCTCCCCGATGAAACGCTGCGTTTGCGCGCCGCCTTCGCCGATGACTGCACGCTAGAGGAGATTGCCACAGTGCTGGGCCGATCGCGTGCCAGCATCGCCACCCGCCTATATGATCTTGGCCTTCGCCGGAACTCGCGGCGATCCTGGATCGCGTGGGAAGATGAGGAACTGGCGCACCGCTATACGCATGAACCAACCGCGACACTGGCCGCCCGCCTAGGCCGCGGTGTGAGCGCCCTCTATGCCCGTGCCCAACTGCTCGGTCTCTCCGAACCGGGATCGCCGCCCTATAGCGGTTGGGAAGATGCACAGCTTCGCGCCGGGTACGCCAAGGGTGTTCCTGTCGCCCAGATTGCCAGCCTCATCGGCCGTCCCTTCGCTGGCGTCATCTCCCGCGCTTCGGCGCTGGGTCTGCGCCATGCCTGCCAGCCGGACGACTGGAGCGACGCGGAAATGACCTGCGCACTTGAACTCGCGGCCACCGGCGCGCGCTATGTCGCCATCGCGCAGGCGCTTGCCGCCGAAGGTTTTCCAACCCGGAACAGTCGCAGCGTTGGCCAACGCCTGCGCAAACTGGGTTACGGCAGGGGGTGGGGCAGGCCCTGGATCACCGAAGAAGACGAGCTGCTGCGCTACGCCTATACCAGTGGCGCGAGCCTGACGCCGCTGCGGGAACGGCTTGGCCGCAGCCCGCATTCCATCCGCTGGCGTGCAGAGGCGCTTGGCTTGCGCGGCACGCATGTCCGCCGCGACGGGTTTCGGCAGGGACCTGTCTGGACGGCCGGGGAAGAAGCCCGGCTGCGAGCGGATTATGGCAAGGTCCCGACGCGGGACATTGCCAAAGACCTTGGTCGCGGCGTGCGCGCTGTCCTCTATCATGCCAATCGCCTGGGGCTGGTGCATGGCTTCATGCGCGCGTTCAGTGCGGACGAGGATAGCGCCATCCGCAACGCCTGGACCCATGGCGTCTCGATGGTCGATGTCGCCCAGGCGCTTGGCCGCGATCCCGCCGTCATCGGTAAGCATGCCGCGCGTATGGGCTGCCAGTTCAACGATCCGGCCAGGCCCTCCCGAGGTCCCAGGACCCGGCGGGCAAATCGCACACCCGTCACGCTCCAAAGCCTGCTTGCGCTTAACGCGGCTGCGGCGGTCGATGTCGACCGGTCAATGGCTGCCTGAACCTATTCCTGCATGGAGGCCATGATGCCCTCGTCCGATCTGCCCGCCCGGTTGTCACCTTGCCGGCACCGTTTATGCTCATTCGATCACGCCTATAAAATCGCCCTCAATCTTCAGCGGGACACGGGTATCCCGCATTATGTCATTCGCGGGATCGTCCCCCTTCAGGCCTATCGGGTAACGACAAGGCCGCCGGTGTGGCCGGATCGCTGGCTGGCGATGGCCGCATGATCTCGCCTTGCGGACCGCTACCGCTACTCCCCCAACCTCGCGCCTCATCCACCCTCGCTGCCCCCGGCGGCCCTGCATTCGCGGCCCGTCTTGCCGGGGGTTTGCGCAGAATTGTGGGCTGGTCGCAGGGCTGCGGGTGGCGGAGGGGCGAGCGTCGCGCGGGAGGGATGGGGAGCGCTGTTCCCTCGGCGGGCGGCGCGGGGGGCAAGGGTGGGACAGAGAGGAGAGAAGGGACGGGGAGGGTGTCGCCGGAAAATGGATTTCGAGCGACATTCGAAAGGTCAAGACGATGAACATCGGTGAAATCTTCAATCAGAACGGCCGCCTGACGGGCTCGATCGCCACCCGCACGATCGATCTCCCGCGCATCGGGCTGCGCAAGGTCATGAGCGAGAATGAGAAGGCTCCGGTCTACGAGATCCTGGCGCTTAACGTCGCGCGCCGGTGGGTTCAGGTTGGCGCTTTGTGGGAGGCTGCGTCCAAGCGCACCGGCGAGGTTTTCCTTGCCGGCAATATCGACGACCCCAGCCTGCCCGAGCCGCTGCCGATCGCGCTCTTCCCAGCCGATCATGGCGGCTACATGGTCGCATGGCGGCGCGACACCATGCGCTCCGACTTCGGAGGTGGCATGGGGACCAGCCGCACCAACTATGACGACCGCGGCGCGCGCGATCAGGGCGGCTTCGGCGACAGCACCGCAGGGGCTGACGGCGAGCTGGCCGGTGCGGGCGCGCCGTTCGGCGAGGAGGACCCGTTCTGATCATCCGTTGATCGGAACCCGTTCCGGGCCGGGGAGGCGTCAGGCTTCCCCGGCCCTTTTCCTTTCTTCCCATGAGGAGACAGTCCATGCCGCTTCCTTCTTTTCATGACATCGCGCCGCTCTCCGATCTCTCGGCGCTCTGCGCCGCGATCATGGCCAGCCCCGCAATCCGGGACCTGCTGGCACCCCAAAACACGCTTGCGGTCCGCTCGCCGGAGATCCCTGGCGGCGTTACATGCGGCGAGATCATCGCTGCTATTTATGACCTGCTCGAAGGCACACCCTTTGCGCCCCATGCGGCGCAAATCGTCGATGCCGTCCTGACGCGCTCGACCGCTTTCGCCAGTGCACGGGCGAGCACGCACTGATTCGACATAATGGGGCGGAACGTCGTTACGCGTTCGCGCCCCTTTTTCCTTTTCCCTGATGAGGATAAGTCCCATGACCCACGACCATTCGCGGCGTATCAGCCACTTCGCAGACCTGCCGGCGCTGTTTGCGCAGATGACGGCGACACCGGAATTCAAGCGCGCCTTTGGCGATCCCATCCCGCTTTCGATCATTGCGCCGGGCGAGGCTCCGGGCGAGCATGACATGCCCGAACCGCTCCATGCACAGGCCGACTGTGCCGGCGTGATCGCCACCATATTCGATCTTTTGACCGATACCCGCCTCGACGCGCTAGCGCCCGAAATCGCATGGGGCATGGTCAACAGCTTCCACTTCGTCGCGGGCAAGCTCGAACGACAGGAAGACATGCTGGCCCATGAACTGCGCGACATGATCCGGCGCACGGAGCCTTCCGAGGTGTTCAATAGCGAACTGGAGGAGAAACAGCTCCTGTGCCAGTCGCTGACCGAACAGCGCGAGGCGGTCGAGTGCATGCGCGATTATGCCGCCGAAACTTTCCGCGTGCTGTCTGGTCGCCCCTGGTCGCCGGCCCGCGGATCGCGTGTCTCGAAGGCCGCCACCGCCACGCAGGTGTCGATTCAGGATTTCCTGCGTGCCCGGGAACTGGCCGAACGCGAGCGGTACCGCCCCCGTGGACCGATTGTCGTCGCCTCGGGTCATGCCGACTGGCATGACTGGCAGCTGCTCTGGGACAGGCTCGATACCATCCTCGAGCGCATCCCGCATATGACGCTGGTGACGACCGCCCAGCGCAAGGGCTTCGATGCGATCGTGGCGTCGTGGGCGGGCAATCGCGATGTTCAATTGGTGACCTATTCGCTGACGGGGTCAGGGCGCGGAGCGCCCTTCGCCCGCAATCGCAAGCTTGTGGATCTAAAGCCTGTCGAAGCCTTGCTGGGTGAGGGATCGGGTATTCAGGCCAATCTTTATCAGGCTCTGCGCAAGGCAGGCGTTCCGATCCATGCCTTCCGCAAGGCCGACCAGGTCCCGGTCGAAAAAGTCACTCCGCCCAAGCGCAGCCGACTTCGCCGTGCCGCCTGACATTACATCGCTCGCATTCCGTTCGGGGACAGCGCTACGCGTGCTGTCCCCTTTTTCATGGAACAGATGCTGACCCTGGCGATGAGGGCAAGCGTGGCTAGCTCTCTCCCGCGAGGACAGCGTCTGGAGGCACCCATTTGCGAATCAGGGGCATCGAGCCCCAGATTCGCAACGCCTCTTCTCTCTCTCAAGAATTCCAAGGGTGGCACGGGACCGCGTCGGCCTCAAGGACGACGGGGCCCCACCATTTTTCGGGGCGGGTCAGGCGCGGCGCTTCTCCTAAGGCCATGGTGGCCGCCCCAAAAAATCGTGACCCCCATCGCCGGCTTCGCCGGTCGCGTTCCGCGATCCTTGACCCCACCGCTCGGAGCCCGTGCTCAAGGGGGAACCTCTTTCGTTTCAAAAGGAGGTTCACATGACGAAGATCAACCAGTCCAACCGCACATTTTCCGACATTGCCGCATTCATCACGCAGGAGACAGCGGCCACCACCGACGATTTCCACGCCGCCTTCGCGTCCGATCTCGATGGTGTCCGCATCGGGCGAGGCGGTGAGGAGATGGCGACCGACATGCCCAATCCGAGGGATGCACAGCTCGCCGTCGAACTGATCGTCACGACACTTTTCGATGTCCTGCGGGACACGCGCCTGGAACCCGCCGCGCAACGCCTGGTATGGGGTATCGTCAACAGCTTCCATCACGTCGCCGACCAGTGGGAGGGCCAAGCCGACAAGGCGACACGGCAGGTTCAGGACCTGCTGCGTCGCGCCGATGGCAGCGAAATCCACAGTGTCGAACTCGAGCAGGCACGCGACGAACTTGAATATCTTGACGAAGCTACCGATGCGCTGCGGTGCATGCGCGACCATGCCGCCGACGTCTTCCACGCTGAAACCGGGCGGCCATGGTCCGCGCCGAGGGGCTCGCTGGTGTCGAGCAAGCGCGCCGCGTCGGTGATTGCCGCCACCGATTTCCTCGCCGCCCGTCGCCAGCGCAGAACCGACGCGCATAACCCGCAAGGACCCATCGTGATCTTCTCAGGAGGAGCGGAATGCTGGTTTGACGACCGTCTCATCTGGGGCAAGCTCGATGAAGCCAAATCCCGAAATCCGACGATGGTGCTGGCGACGACCGCGCAGGACAAGGGATGCGACGCCATGGCCGCAGCGTGGGCAGCATCGCGCAAAGTGACGCTCATAACATTCCGGCTCAGCGCAAAGCTTGGCAAGCGGGCGGGGTTTGTCCGCAACGAGCAGATGGTGGGCCTCCGACCCGTCGAAGCGCTGGTTTGCGAAGGGTCGGGATTGCAATCGCACCTTGCGCGACTGGTCAGGGAGAAGCGTATCCCGGCGCGGTTTGTGAGGCTCAGCGATCAGGAATGGGAGGCGCAATGACGCCCCGAGAGGATCGGTCCGCTTTGCCGGGCCGATCCTCATTTCTTTTTTCGAGCGCAGCACTCGCCCCCGCTCAGGGACCCGCAAGCGGGCCCGTCGCGGGCGCGATGCGGAACCGCAAGCGCGGTCCCGGCCTCCTGCGCGCGGCTTCGCCGTGCTCGTCGCAGGGACACCCTTCGGGTGCGGTTTGGAAGGGCGGGGCGTCGCGAAAACGTTCAGCGTGACCATCAGAGGAAGGGAGGGCCATAGCGCGGAATGCCTCCTATGGCTTTATCATCTGGAACAATCGGAGCAGGGGAAGTTTCGCTGATATTCGTCGATGTGCAGAACGGGGATGCTTCATCACAATCTGATTTGCCCTGGAAGACCGCATACTCATCCTGCGCTCTGATACCGACAGAAATAGGTTCATTATGCCCCACCTCTGCCGGTTATCATCAGATTGCCGCTTCGCGGCGGGTCAGGTCACCGGCGGCAACTTTTTCAGGGCCGTCAGTGCTGCGCTGCCACCAACCCGGATCGCCTGCATCAGAAGTTCGCGGAACTCACGTTCCGTCAGCGTCTCGATCGGCACGTCGCTCACCATGGCCGCATATTTGCCCCGCAGAGCGCGGCGGGCGGTTTCCAGATCTTCGGTCAGCTTGCGCTGACGTGTTTCGAGATCGGCAAGCCGATCCCTTTCGGTCATCTTCGGCATTTCCATCGTCCTTCCCCGATGGCCTGCCCGTCACACGCAACTTTGCCATATCGACGGGCCAACGCAAGAGCGGCTTGCCGCTTCCTGCGGAACGAGCGAGGTGAAGGGCGCGCCGACGAGGCGGCGATGCTGGCATGCGAAGCCTGTCGTTAAATCCCCTGATGAAAGTAATCCCGCTTTTGGGACCGGGCCTGATGCATGGCACCCATTTTTCTATTCTGGGAGAACAAGGCCATGAGCTTTACCCTTCAAACCACCCAAATATTGGCGCCTGAAAAACAGCAGAAAGGGTGCCCCGCGCCTACCGGCACGAGGCTGCGCAGCGCGAGCGCGCTGCGTAAGGCGGGACGCACGGCGCAAGGCCGTTTTGTAATGGACCCTACGCACGGGTGCTGCGGCCACATTATGCCCTGAAAACATCGAGATAAGTCTGTACCACACGTCTCACGTCGAACCGGTGGGCTGTCGTACGCGAAACACCACGGTCACTTGGTCCAACCTATCTTATTGAAACGACTGCGGGAATTTCGTGATACGCGTCGTACGCCATTGCGGATTCCAGAATGCTGTGTCGCCGGACCCGTCGGCGCGACGCCCGTTGAATCCTGGCCGAATTCATGGTCTTTTTTGCCGCTTCAGAAAGGATAGCGCCATGACGGAGTTGAACGAGGAATATATCAGCGACCTACGCCGGGCGGTGGTCAAGGCCATCTGCGAAGTGTCGGCGCAAAGGCAGCACTCTCCGGAAGCGGGGAAGGGGGACACACTCTATATCGGCTCAGCCGAAGTCTGTCAGATGCTCACAATTTTGCTGGCCGAGTTTCTGGAGGGCGTCCCTGGTCTCGATACGCCCAGTGAGGTGCGGCGCATGTCGGACGTTGTAGCCAAGAAGATCAGACTGGGGATCGGCGAAATCCGTCGGCATCGCGAGGAGACAGGCGGAACGCCGCCGCCGTCTATCATCATCAGAGGCAACTGACCGAGTCCGCTCAGCCTATTTTCCTGTCGACACATATCTCCAGTACTAAATCTCTGGATCAACCTGGTGATAGGGCGGCTTGCGCCAATATTGCCATTCCGGTAATATGCGACCGCTTCATGATATTTTCGAAGGTCTCCGGATAAGGAGACCCTTCGCTTGCCCAAGCTTAATTTCCGCCTCGATGAATCGCTGCATGCTGCCTTGATGCGCCGTGCGCTCGGCGCGAACCTGTCCTTATCGGGGTTCATCCGTCAGCTCCTGGAACAGGCGGTCGATGAGCGCAAACGCTATGTTTTCTCCTCCCAGGATGAAATCCTCGCCACGTCGATCCAGATCCTGTCAATCGTCGCGACGTCCGTCGGCCAGCAATCCCCCAAAGCGCTGGAACAGGGCATGGCGCAAGCCCGAATGATCCTTGCCGAACGCGGACTGCTTGGCGGGGAGGAGATCCCATGAGCATCTTTCGCAACGACACATTAGGCTCCTGGACGCGCGGTGGCCAGGCGATCGTCCACAATGTCCGCATGACGACCCAGGTCTTTTACCAGACCATATTGGCCGGCTTCATCATCTGGATCATCGGCACGCTCTGGTATGCGTTCGAGAAGTCGACCGAATATGAGCGGTTCGTTCTGGTCAAACTGGCTGAGGCCACGATCAAGGTGGATGCGGCCGCCGGGACCAATGATCCGGTGCAGTTTCGCACCCCCGAAGGCCAGGCCTACTGGACATCGGCAGACTGGCTGGTTGCCTCCACCCTCGCGAAAAAGACCCTCCATGCGTTCGAAGGCTATCTGCTGCATGGCGCACTGCTCTCTGGCCTGTTCACCCTTGTCATGCTCGCCTGGGCCTGGTTCTACTTCACCCGGACGGGTAGGGGCCTGGGCTCCAACGAATATTTGCGAGGGGCAAGGTTCGGTACGATCCGCCAGGTGAAACGCGCGCTATGGCGACAGACCAAGGGACCTCTGGTGATCGGCAATGTGCCGGTGCCTGAGGCCTATGAGCCTGAGCATATCCTGCTGTGCGGTGCGCCTGGCACGGGCAAGACAAACCTCATCGTCGGCATGCTCGACGGCATCCGCAAATCGGGTCGGCGCGCCATCGTCTATGATACCGCCGGTACCTTCGTCGAGAAATTCTATCGGCAGGGCACTGACATGTTGCTCAACCCGCTCGACCAGCGCGCGGCGCGCTGGTCGCCCTGGGTCGATGTGCCACGCGATTATCATTATGATCAGATCGCGGAATCGACCATTCCCGACAAGCATGGCGATCCCTTCTGGGCGAAGGCGGCGCGGGGGACGCTGGTTGCAGTCATGCGCAAGCTGGCGCGCCAGAAACATACCTATGTCTCGGTCCTCCTCGACCGTCTGCTGCGCTCGAAACTGAAAGACCTTGCCGCCTTCGTGACCGGCACCGATGCCGCCGCCTTCATCAGCACCGAAGGCGAAAGGACATCCGCCGGCATCCAGGCCGAACTCGCTTCGGTCATGCGCAGTTTCGGTTATCTCGATGACACCGAAGACGGCTTCTCGATCCGCGACTGGGTGGATAAGGGCGCAGACGGGAGCTGGCTCTTCATCACCGTGAAGGCCGACCAGCTTCCCTCGCTACGCCCGCTTATCACCGTCTGGCTCGACATCGCAATCAGCGCCATCATGAGCCTGACGCCCGATCGCGACCGACGGCTTTATTGCGTGATCGACGAACTGCCGACGCTGCATAAGCTGCCGTCGCTCTCGGACTTTCTCGCCCGTGCCCGCAAATATGGCGGCTGCGGCATATTGGGCTTCCAGTCCTATCCCCAGCTCAAGGCCACTTACGGCAAGGATGATGCGGCGGCGATCACTGGCTATTGCTCGACCTGGGTGGCGCTGCGCGCGAATGACACGGATACCGCCGAGCATGTCTCGATCAACCTTGGTCAGGTCGAACAGGTCGAGGCCAATGAGGGCATGTCCTATGGCGTCAACGACATGCGTGACGGCGTCAATCTGTCACGCATGCAGGTAACGCGGCCGCTGGTCATGCCGACCGAGGTCACCAACCTGCCCAACCTGGTCGGCTTCCTGCGCTTTGGCCGCAATTTACCCGTGGTGCGGTTCGATAGCCGGTTCAACGACGTACCCTCCTTGGGACCAGCCTTTCTCGAACGCACGACGCCCCCAATTCAGATCGACAAGGCCGGGATGCTCGTTCGCATCGCCCATGCTGAAGCACGTGTGCGTGAAGCGATGGAGCGGGAAGCCACGCAGGCATCTTTGCCGCCGACACGTAGCGAGGGTAAGCCAGCGAAGCTTTCGGTATCTTCAGAATCCGCCCCGACGCCACCACCCCAGCCGGATCTGTTTACGCCTCCAGCGCCGAACATCGATCCGCAGCGTGTGGAAGATATATTGCTCAATGACGAGAATGCCGAGCTTCCTGCGCCCGCCCGCACCCTTTGGACGATCCTTGCCGGCAGGCAGGGAGAAATCCGGTCCGATCTTGTCCAGCATGGCCGGGATGACGGACCGCGTGAGCGGGCGAGGCCAGCATGATCCAGCCGCAACGTCTCCATGGCACACCAGCCAATATAGCCCGCTACTACACGGTTGGCGATTACTACACCAAGGGCGGCAATGAACCGTCTGCATGGGGTGGGAAGCTGGCAGCCGATCTCGGCCTCTCCGGCGCTGTTGATCCAAAGCTGTTGCGCGACCTACTTGCTGGAAAAGTCGGCGATCAACAACTCGGGCGGCACCGCGAGAATGGCGAAATTCAGCATCACCCCGGTTGGGATTTTGCGGTCAACGCGCCCAAGTCGGTTTCGATCATGGGGCTCGTGGCAGGCGACGAACGCGTGCTTGCCGCCCATGAGGACGGGGTGACCGCAGCTATTTCCTATCTGGAGGAGCAGGCGCAGTTGCGCCGCCGCGATGAGGGCAAGATTGTTCATGAAACGACGGGCCGGATTCTGGTTGCTCGTTTCACCGAGCATGGCAGCCGGGAACTTGATCCACATCTGCATACGCATCTTGTCGTGCTTAACATGACGAACCGCGAGAATGGCGATCCCATGGCAAGCCTTGAAAGTCGGGTCATGTATGGCGAACAGCGTGTGGCCGGTCAGATCTATCGCAACGCGCTGGCGTTCGGCTTGCGCGAAGCGGGCTACGAAATCGAAGCTGATCCGCGTTCCGGATTGTTCGAGATACAAGGCGTGCCCAAGGACCTGATCGACCAATTCTCGAAGCGCGCCGAGGCGATTGAAGACCATGCGCGCGAACATGGTCTGGTGGGACAGAAAGCCCAGCGTGCTTCCTTCTACGCCACCCGCAAGGCGAAGGTGAAGATCGGCGAGGCCGAACTCGGCGCGCAATGGCATCAGCGGACAGGCCAGCGTCTCGAAACGCTTCAGGAGGTTGCTGCGCTGGCGCGGGGTCGGGAAGGGGAGCATCCGGTGCCCACGGAACGCGATGCGTCGCGTGCGGCTCTTTTCGGCTTGCGGCAACTGGAGACATCCGAGGCGGTCAACAATTTAGGCGATATATTGCGCACCGGTCTTGCTGCCCATGTCGGTGAAGCCCGGCTCGACGATATCCGTCCCCGGATCGCAGCGCATGAGGTCCTGCGCAAATTGCTGCCGACCCATGAACAGACCGGTGACAGGGTGTTGACCCGTGGCCGCACCAGCCGGAAGTCCTGGCGTCTGGAGCTGGCATTGACCCAGCATATCGCGCTTGGCCTCAATGACGCGCGTCCAATCGCCACCAGCGATCGCTTGCTGGCCGTGCTCGACGGGACGTCGCTGAACACGCAGCAGCAGCGCGCACTTGTCGAGACGGCGCTGACGCGGGATCGGGTCACGGCGATTCACGGTGTTGCCGGTTCTGGAAAATCGACGCTAGTGAGAGTCCTGGCCGAGGCAGCCGAGCCGGGGACAACATTGATCGCGCTGGCACCCACATCATCGGCCGCTGCGGAACTGGGAAGCAAGGCAAACATCATGTCCCATACTGTCGCCAGCTTTGTGGCGCGCGGCGGGCAGGGGAGCACGGACCGCCATGTGCTGGTTCTCGATGAAGCAGGGCAGCTCGGCAACCGCCAGGCCCAGCGGATGCTGGAGATCAGCAGGACGACCGGGGCACGGCTGCTTTTCCTCGGAGATGAGAAACAGACCGGGGCGATCGAGCAGGGCAAACCCTTCTGGTTGATGCGGAGGCTGGGCTTGCCGACGGTCGAGTTGACGCAAGCCGTTCGGCAGGAAACAAAATCAATCAAGGCTGCCGTTACCGCCGCGCGCGCTGGGAACTTTGCCGAGGCATTGGCAAAGCTCGATAGCGTCAACACCGTCGACGACAATGAAAAGATGGCGGAGCAGGTCGTCAATGCCTGGATACGGCTCAAGCCGGAATCACGGGCAGGGACCAATATCCTTGTTCTCGACAATGCGACCCGGCTGATCGTCAACAGTAAGATTCGCGAAGCGCTGAAAAACGAGAATGGGCTGGCCGCCTTGGATAGTCGGTTTTCCATCCTGGCCCCGGCGGGCTTGACGGATATCGAGAAGCATATGGCCCGCTTCTACGGGGCAGGACAGGTGGTGCATCTCGAGCGAGACATTGCAGGGCTTGGTATCGCACGGCACGCCGATTATCGGGTCGCAGGACTAGGCCGGGAGGCTAACGGGCGGCAGGTTGTGCGTCTCGTCGACGATCAGGGGCGCGTCATACGCTGGGATCCGCAGACGACGAAGGTCCGCCACATCAATGTGTTCAATCCTGAAGAACGGGACCTCGCGGAGGGCGACCGTATCCAGTGGCGGCTCGTCAGTCGCGAACTGGGTCTGCGCAATGCCGAGCGCGGTACCGTTGAAAGACTTGATGGGCCGGTAGCGACGATACGATGGGATCGAGATGGGCGCGTGCAGCAGGTTAATCTGTCGGAACACCGGACCTGGGATCATGGTTATGCAGAGACGGTCTATTCCGCACAGTCCAAAACCTATCCGCGCGTTTTCGTGCTGGCGCCAGTCGAATCGCCGCTGGTCAACGCCCAGAATTTCTACACTGCCATTACCCGCGCGGCATTCGGCGCCAGGCTCTGGACCAACAACGTCAAGGAACTGATTGCCAAACTCGATCGCCAGTCAGGAGAGAAGACGTCTTCTTTGGAAGGGTTGGGCCGGTTGAAGACTGATCGCGTAGATGCCTTATCGAAACGCCGGGAAGGCCATCTGGCAAGTCTGAGGGCCGAGCAGGAGCGAGACCGAAACGAGCGGCGCGATCGGGCGCTCGAGCGACAACACCGCTATCGTGACCGCTCACCCCGTGGCGCGGCTGAGCATCTTGCCGACGGTGCCCGGAGCATCGCGCAGGTGCTCGACAGGTTTCTCGCAGGCATTCCCGACCATGCGCGCGCCGAAGGGAGAGCGCCGAAAAACGCTATCAACCGGGAAAATCACTCTCCTGCACCTCGACCCGAAACCTCTCATGGCCCCGAACGATAAGGTCACTGCCCATGCTTCGCTTCAAAATTGCCGTTCAGCTGACCCAGGCAAAGCGCTTTGCAGGCGTCGTCCCACCTGAGTATCGATTTGAATTCAGTACTTCGCGCCAGACCAGAGGGTGTAGAGTCTCCCTGAGCCGCATTGGATGGACCAAGCCGCACAGCAGGACTTCTGTCAGTCGTAGCGCCGCCGCCGAGATCAATTCGGGGAGAGCGCTCTTTGCATTTCTGAAAGATGGCCCGGTTCCGGTGCTTTCATTTTACATCGATCCGACCAATCCGATTACTGCGCCTGGAACAGCTATCCGGAGGGTCGGATGAGGTCATACGGCATCCCCAGGCTGTTATGCACTGCAGCCATCAGTATTGTATTGTACACCACCCCCACACTTTCGAAGTAACTACCCACCTCCTCGTAGGGTCGCTCAGGCGGAGATAGCGCCCAGGATGGTGCGGAATGGCAGTTGTCCGGTGAGGCGCGCGGTGTCGACGGTTGACCGCAGTGCGGCCTCCGCGTCCGCAGCCCATTTGGCGCGATAGCCGTTGGTGACTTTTCGCTGGATGACGCTTGGCCTCAGCGCCCGCTCGCTCACGTTGTTCGTGGCATCGACCTTTCCGGCAAAGTCGCAGAAGGTGAGCAATTGGTCACGGGCACGGCGGATTTGGCCGAGCAGTTCACTGGCCAACGGACAATCGGTCGCGCTGGCGAGGATGGCGCCGAGGTCGCGCTCAAGCTTACGCTTATGGCTTCTTACGGTGGAAGAGGCCAGTTCGGCGATACTTCGGGCGAGGCTGAAGGCACGATCAAGCCAGAGCTGAAGACGCACGCCTGTCAGATCGCTGCCATGTTCGGCAACAAAGCGGGCCTTTCGGTCGAGGTGGGCGAGACACGTCTGGTGCAGCCGGCCATGCCCTTGCTGGGCGGTATAACGGTCCGATATCCAGACGTCGGGCTGGTGGCCATTCATGATGTCACGCACGACTTGGCCTGCCCGGGTAAAGTCGGCGGTATGGACGATGGCCTCAGCCGAGCAGAATACCCACTGGTAGGCATTGCACCCTTCGATCCGCACACCTGTTTCATCGCAAGCGACGACATCGGCTCGGCGCAATGCGGCCAGCGCGCTGTCGCGTCCCGTCTCCGCCTGTATTCGGCAAGCCTCGCTTGGTCAGCCCTGGCTCGAGAAAACGCTTTGGGGATTGCGTGATCAGGAAGCGGGCTGGATTGGCGCTGAAGTTCGTAACAGCAATGGCTCTTATGATCTTGGTCCCTTGCAGATCAACAGTTGGTGGATACCTCGCATCGCTGCGCTTGTTGGGCGTGCACCTGTTCAGGTTCGACATTGGCTGCGGTTTGATCCCTGCTTCAATGCGCAGGCTGCAGGGTGGATAACACCAGTTCCGAGGTCCACCCACGCAGGCCCTCAAGTTCTTCGACCAGCTCTACCGGATCGAAAGGCAGGCGCGGGACGAAATACCCGATGAGGGAGAAACGCAGGCCGGGACTGTCAGGAATTTCGTGTGCGGCGAGGCGGTTGACCATCAGGCCGTCATGGCCCTGATGAAACGTTCGCCGAAGAGCACGGCAAATTGCGCCTTCGCCATGTTCCATTCGCGCGGCGGCATTTTCCACTCTTTTTCCGATCGGTTCAAGATCAGATAGAGCAGCTTGGTGGCCGCCTCGTCATTGGGGAAATGGCCCCGCGCACGAACAGCGCGACGAAGCTTGGAGTTCAAGGCCTCGATGGCATTGGTGGTGTAGACGATCCGCCTGACCTCATCAGGAAAGGCGAAAAATGGGATGACCTCGGGCCATGCCCGGCGCCAACTCTGGCCGATAGCGGGATAGCGCTGGCCCCAGAAGCTGGCCTCGAAGGCCGTCAGCGCCTCCTCGGCGGCCGCGGCATCGACGGCACGGTAGATGGCCTTCAGGGCCGTTCCGAGCGCCTTACGGTCTTTCCACGCCACAAAATCCATCGAGTTGCGCAGCAGATGGACAATGCACGTCTGAACCATCGCTTCGGGGAAGACCGCAGTGATGGCGTCGGGAAAGCCCTTGAGGCCATCGACGACGGCCAGCATGATGTCCTCGACGCCGCGGTTGCGCAGTTCATTCATGACGCGCAGCCAGAATTTGGCGCCTTCATTCTGTTCCAGCCATAGCCCCAAGACCACCTTGGTGCCGTCGGCCATGACGCCTAGGGCGATGTGGATAGCTTTATTGCGGACCATGCCCTCATCGCGGATCTTGACCCGGATCGCATCGAAGAAGACCAGCGGATAGGCCGGGTCCAGCGGGCGTTGCTGCCAGGCCGCGACTTCCTCCAGCACAGCGTCGGTGATCGTGCTGATCAGATCGGGTGAAGCATCAATGCCATATAGTTCGCGCAGATGGCCCGTGATCTCCCGGGTGCTCATGCCGCGCGCATACATCGAGATGATCTTGTCGTCGAAGCCGGGGAAGCGCCGCTGGTATTTGGCGATCAGTTGCGGATCGAAACTGCCGGCCCGATCGCGCGGCACCTCGATCTCGATCCGCCCGCTGTCGGTCGCCACCGTCTTGCGACCATAGCCATTGCGGTTGTTGCCGACCTGGTCATCGTGCCCGAGATGATGATCCATCTCCGCGTTGAGAGCCCGTTCGGCAAAAGCCTTCTTCAGGGAATCGAGTAAGCCGCCCTGGCTGAGCGCCGCCGCCGCGTCAGTGCCGGCCAGCAACTGATCGAGAATGTCGTTCGGTATCGAGGGTTCTTTCCGTCGTGACATATTGGGTCTCCTTGTTGCCCATTATGCCTCGCCGCACACGAAATTCCTGACAGTCCCACGCAGGCCAGCTACACAAGCCAGCTACATGCGCCGCTTCCGCCAGAAACATAGCGTCCCGGTCCTGGACGCACTCAAGGCGTGGCTCGATGACATCGCACCCAAGGTTGTGCCCGACACCAAGCTTGGTGATGCGGTATCCTACACCCTCAACCAGTGGGAATACCTGACGCGCTACGTCGAAGACGGCAGGATGCCGATCGATAACAATCTTCTCGAACGCGACATCAGGGTTTTTGCAACAGGAAGAAAATCCTGGCTTTTCTGACACCGTGGACGGCGCACGGGCGAGTGCCGTCACCTACAGCCTGATGCTGACTTGCCGCGCCTGCGGCGTCGAGCCTCTCGCGTGGCTACGCCATGTCCTCACTGAACTGCCCCAGCGACCTCACGACGCCGATATCGACGACCTGCTGCCATTCAACTTCGAAAGACACGCCTGACCCGCCGACGTCGTTGCGGTGGCCTGTCTCGTCCAGCGTCAACTATGATGGCCGCTCTGCCTCCGGAAGCAACGTGCTGCGAAATGCGCGCTTACGATCAAATCGGGTGAGACGTCGATGCCGTAAAGATCGTGCAGGTGCCTGGTGATCTCGCGGGTGCTCATGCCGCGCGCGTACATCGACACGATCTTGTCGTCGAAGCCGGGAAAGCGGCGTTGATACTTGGCGATCAACTGCGGGTCGAAGCTCGACTGGCGATCGCGCGGCACGTCGATCGCCAACTTGCCGGTGTCGGTCATTACCGTCTTTCGACCGTAGCCGTTGCGCATGTTGCCGACGCCGTCTTCGCCAGCGAGGTGGTGATCCATCTCCGCATTCAGGGCACGCTCTGTCAGCGCCTTCTTCAGCGAATCGAGCAGACCGCCCTGCTCGAAAGCGGCACTGGCAGCGCCGCCCGCCAAAAGCTGATCGAGAAGCTCATTCGGTATGGCAGGCTCTTTGCGTCGAGACATAGTGGGACTCCCTTTTTACCTATTATGCCCGCCCGCACACGGAAATCCTGACACTCCCAAGGGGTGGCGGGAGTAGCTTGTGGCATTTTGTGCCTCGCTGCAGGGCTGATCCAATCAATCCTTTCCTACAGCAGAACAATACCTTACGCTACTCTCACCACCCCTTCAGGCACAGCCCCATGCATAATCCGGGTTAGGTACGTCGCAATGGCGCAATGCTGCGTGCGTACGCCTCGGCCTCAACTTTTTTACTTCTCACCCTGTTAGTGTGATTAATTTGGTTTCGGCCCTAACCCTGCCAACCGATGGCCCTGCTTGCACTGCGCGCTACATCAATCATCTTATCGATCTTGACCTTGCTGAAAAACGTCTTTGGTTCTGCACGAGCCAAAACACTCATCGTCGCGACCAAGCGATCTTGAGAATCCAGGACCGGCACCGACGTCGCAGATAGTCCCGGTACGACAGTTCCGCGAGTCTTGGTGAAACCCACCCGCCTAGCTTGCTCAATTTCCGCGGCAAGTTTGAGGTCATCGACGACTATACCCTCAGCCCGCTCGCGTTCGACCCGTTCCCTGGTCTGTTCAGGAGGGCAATGCGCCAGAAAGAGGATCCCCGCCGATGATGTCTGCAATGGCAAGACCGATCCCGTGTGCAGAGATGTAAACAGCGGAATTCCACCATCGATCCAACGAATGACAGTTGGGCCGTAATCGCCCCACACGGAAAGCAAGCCAGTAGTTTTCATTTCTGCCAGTAGATCTTTCAAATGCTCAGCGGCTATTCGCACGGTGTCCAGCCGTGCCATTGCCGCCAAGCCAAGACGGATGGTTAGCCCTCCCAAATAATACCGACCGCTCCTTTCGTCCTGTTCGGCCACCTCGGTATTCACAAAGGAAAGCAAATATCGGTGCGCTTGGCTACGGGACAGACCTGAATGTTCTGCCACTTCGCGGAGAAAGGCCCCTTCACCTCCTCCGGTCTCCACTAAAGCTAGTAAAACTCGTACCCCAACTTCAACTGATTGAATGGATTTTCTTTCATCTTTATCTTCTTTAAACCCATTTCCAGATTTTTCACCAATTTTATTCATATCGTACTCCATGATCTTCCAGTTTTTAAAATATGGTGATGATGAGTGAGATCCTAGACCCAACTTGAACAGTGCTTTTGGAAAAGGCATTGTGATTCAATGAGATGCATGCACCGGCGCGAGTGTTACCAC
>NZ_JAZDXA010000032.1:0-48882 GCF_040170545.1 Sphingobium sp. MK2 | reverse complement strand
ATAAAGCGCGAGGCGTTGCCAGCCGATGCGCCTGCCATGATGACATTGCTGCCGATCGCCGACCGGTGCCTGGATCAAAAAGAAGCCGACAAGGATTTATGCGGGGCGGTTGGGCATATGTTAGGTGCCCGTGCGGCTAGCGGAGAACTGATCCCCATAGGTTAGTGGTGCGCTACTCCAGGGACAGGGGCAGATGCGTTTTGCAATGTCACCCCATGGGCGGGAGCGGCGTCGGCGACCTTGGCCGCATCCGTGACGCCAGAAGCGCGTAGTTTCGCGACCACATCGGCGATAGCATTCGATGTTGCAGGCGATGCTAACCGGCTCTCGACAACATGCTCCGTAGATGCCGTTGCGGTATCAACGCCTCGTTCCACCTTCGCCTTTATGGAATCCAATTCCCTGTCAGTGAAGGATGCACGATCCTGCTGCACAAACGCCTTCATGGCATCCATCGGGTTATCGGGATGCGCGGCCAGCAGGGCGTCGATTTCGGCGTCTGATTTGCCCTTGGAGCGCATGATGGCGCGAAGGTCGTCGCGCATATTCTCATCGAACTTCGACACGTCCTTGCCGTCGCGGATCATCCCGGCGCGCAGGGCGGCGGTGCTGGCGGCGAGTTCGTCCACGCGGCGCATCAATGCGGGATCGCCGCTGCCGCCATGGACGGCCAGGTCCACGGCCTGCCCATAAGCCGCGCCGCTGGCTTTGAGCGCGCCTTCCGGCCCGCCCTCGGCGATTCCGGCGTCATGCTGCCTGCGCCGTTCTTCCGCGCGCTGGCGGTAGGCGTCGCGCTCGGCGTCGTTCTCGAATTGCAGCAGGCCATCATACTGGTGCAGGTCGCGCATGAAAGCGGTCGCCTGCGATTGCGCCCGGCTGGCGAGGCTGGCCAGTGCCGCGCCTTCGCCGTCCGTGCCGTGGGCGGCGGTGCGGGCTTCCTGCACGGCACTATGGCTTTGCGCGACAGCGGCGACAATCTCGCTGCGAAGGGTGGCAAGCGCGGTCGGGCTGGCGGTGCCGATCTGCTGGCGCAGTTGGGTAATGTTTTGGAGCTGGGTCTGCGCGGTGACGGCATCGCCGCCGCTGCGCGTCAACGCGGCAATGGCCGTTTCCAGATCGAATTGCGCGACCACCAACTGCCCGACCATGGCAAGGCGCTCGCTAGCGAGCGGGTCATCCGAAGCCGGATGCCCCGGCCCTGAAACTGTCATATCGCCGTCTATAGTTCGCCTCTGCGCGTGCGTGAAACTCCCCCATCATACCCCGCAAACCGCTAAAAATTGGTTAATATATCCCTAACGGCCCAAGGCGAATGCCCTGGGCCGCTATCGCCGCTATTCGGCGCTGGCGCGCTCGGTGATCGCGCGCATGATGATGCGGCCCGTGAGCGGCAGCGCGTCGTACTGGAGCGAAAAGCCCTCGCCGTCGCGGTTGGGCCATGCGGCCCCGATGGGCGTCCAATTGGCGGTCTTGCCTTTGCCGGTGACGAGGAAAAGGCGGTGGGTCGGTTTGGCTGGGGTGGTGGATTGGTTGGTCATGGCTGGCTCCTTGGTTGTGCCCCCGGCCTATCCGGTGGCTTCGTAGGAGTCGTTCGCGGCAGGCCATCGAGCCGTCCGGTCAAGGTCGCGCCAGCGCCCGACAGGGGCGAACCTGCACAAGCGCAGCGCGGAAGGGAGCGCCTTGACCGGCGGCGGGACTGCCGCATCGCTCCTCCACAAGAAGCCCTCCGATAGGTTGGTGGCGCGGCCATGGCGCATGTGGCCAGAAAAGCCGTCACCTTCGCCAATCCGCATGGCGTGCCGTGGTTCAGTAAAGGCGGGGTAGGATCGTCATGGTGGCCTCCGGCCATACCCCTTCGGGAAAGGCGTGGGATGCGGGCGGTATCGCCGACCGCGCACCCCGGAAAAGGCTCCTCGATTCCTTCGTGAAGCTGCGGCCCGCTGGCGCGGCTGGCAGCCTGTGTCCGTGGCGCTGGCCCGGTCGGCGGTTCGGCCCCCGTCCACGCGCAATCCCGCGCAGGGCGCAACCGGGGAGGAACCCATGACTACCACGATCATCCTGCTTACCATCAACAGCATCGCCCAACTGATAGCGGCATTGGCGCAATTGGTGACGGCGCTACGCCAGAGGCGGTGAGGCCCCGGCGTAGCTATAGCAGGATTGCTTCGTCAGGAATCCGCGTAGGCAAGCGGTGATGCGGCCAGCTCTGCCGCCATCTGAAGCATATTGACCGACGATCCGGCTTTGCAGGTCAGATAGAGTTCTGTCCCGTGGCCGTACATGCTGGGACTGTCGATCTGCACATATTCAAACTCATGCTTGGCGCACCATTCCGCCATCTCGCTTTTCCGGCGATCTGCACGTCCCGGATATGGCTCCGTGGAAAGCACAAATTGCTTGGTGGCAGGGTGATACCAGCGTTGATCGTGATCGGCGACGGGTGGCCTGTTGTCATAATCGCTTCGCGGATAGCACCGATTCGAGCGTGACGGGCGTAGTCCGGTGATTTCCATAAATTGCAGGGCGCGTGCCGCTTTACGCAGGCGGCGCTGGGCATATTCCAAATTATCTTCCAGATAGCCGCCAATATGAAGATTGATCGTTCCTTCGTCGGCTACGTGGCAGCCGCCGAAATAGCCACGCAGGTAATGCGGCTTGAGCAACTGCGTTGCTGGCTGAGCAAGTGAAACGACCAGCACCTCCGTGCCGCATTCGCGTGTTTTAGAGTTCCGCCACCATTGTCGCAACAGAACGGAACATGAAGGGGCGACGGGGTCGGACTGATTTGCAGCCTTGTGGACTGCGTCCTTGAAGTTGGCGAAGCCTCTTTTGGCGGCGACTAGGTCAAGAGCGATGTGCAACTTGCACCCTTGCTCACGGGCGACCTGTTTTGCCCGACGCTTCATATTGTCGAATGAAAGGTTCTGCGATGCCATTTCCGTGCTCCTACGGCATCGGGATAACGTCGCCTGCTACCGTTGGCCCATGCCGTCAAAGTACGGGATGGTCGATCAACATAACGGTGTCGGTGACGACTTTGCTACAGCAGGCGGAAGGCCACCGTCTTTGGCCTTCGACGTATATGCCATGATCTGAATCTATCGGCAAGAGAGTGAACGTTATCTGGCGATGGCCGCGTCCCGTTCGGGTCGCTTATGGCCACCATGCCTGCGGTATCTTCGGCATTTCGCGCAGCGGAAAGGCAAGCCGTATGGTTGCCAATTTTCCGCCTGATGCACGACCTCGCCCCTGTGCAGGTATGACGATCATGCAAGAATTGGATGGTGCGGGCGGTCGGAATCGAACCGACACTCCTTGCGGAACTGGATTTTGAATCCAGCGCGTCTACCAGTTTCACCACGCCCGCGACGGAGGAAGCCTATAGCGGTTGCTTCGCAAGGTGCAACAAGAATGACACCGAAAATCCATGAAAATGGGGAGCAATCACTTCGCTTTACGACGCCCGGTTTGCTTGGGCTTTGGTCGCCGGACGTTGATGGCTGCGGCGTCGATGTTGTTTTTCAGGTGCCGTCCGTAGAACTTTTCGATCATCTCAACGCTGGTGCGGCAGTTTTTTGCGACCTGATAAATGTCGGCGTTTTCCAATAGGCGAAGGCAGATATAGGTGTGGCGCAGGCTGTAGCAGGTGCGGATATGGCCATCCCGGTCGAACTTGAGGTTCAACTCGTCCAGTACCGTGTTCATCAATTCGCGGGGAGTCTTCCCGAAAATCCGTTCGGTCGGCTTCAACTGCTTGCGCTTGCGTACCCGCTCGAACGGCAAAACGGCACCCGGCATGGATTTGCAATAGCCCACCCCGCGTTTGCCGCGCACCTCTATCTCAAGAATGCGCTCACCGGTGGATTCGTCTTTCACAACTGTCACGTCCCGCAGTTCCAGCCGGGCAGACTCATCGGGACGGAGGCCGGTATTGCCCATAAAAAGCACGTAGTCGTGGAATGTCTCGCAGACTTCGCGCCAACGCTCCTTGGGCGGATTCTTCGCCCGCTCCCGCGTTGCCTCATAAAGCATCTTATACTCGTCCGGCGAAAACCACGCGCGATGCTCGACCTTACCCGAACTTTTATAGGGGGCAGACATATCCGGCAACGCGGTGATCCATCCCTTGCGATTCGCCGTCTTTAGCACCTGCCGCAGCGTGACGATCTCGCCATGAAGCGTGGCGCGCGCGGGCCGCTTGGGCTTCCCTGTTTTTGGATCAAGGCGAGAGGTCTGCCGATGGACCCGGTATTCCTGCACCAGCCCCGCCGTGATTTCGGATACCGGACGGTCGGCAAAGAATGGCAGAAGATGTACCCGGATATGATCCGACTTCTGCGCGACGTAATCGACGTTGCGTTCACCCTGCGTGATGATTTCATATTCAGCAAGGAACGCCTCGGTCGCCTGACGGAATGTCGGCGTAGATGGCGTTCGCGTTCGCCGCCTTACAGGCGGCGCGTCGGTGCCGACGACAGGTTGCTGGACAGGCCTGTCCAGCAATAGCGATTCTCCGCCGCGCCTGCGGCGTCGTTCTTCGACATAGCGTTCCAGATACCAGTCATGGGCAAACTGCTTGGCCAGTACCAAGCTTTCTTCCTTGGTCGTCTGTCGATGATTGCGGCTGCCCATATAGGTGGAGCATTGCCAAAAGCGGCTGCCTTCACGTCGATAAACGTGAAGCTTGCCATCCATCAAACTGTGCGTTTCCACGGGCATGTCCCACCTCCGAAGTGTGTAAGACATGTGTAAGGATAACTGGCGCGGCTGACTTTGTCAAAGTCATTGAATTAATTGCTATTTTTGCTTTGTTTTTCAGCACTAACCCGATTTTGAGTCCGGCGCGTCTACCAGTTTCACCACGCCCGCACGGCTGGGAGAGGCCAAATGGCAAAATCCGACGCGGGCGTCCAGCCGAAAATGGCTTTATCCATCGCCAACATCAATTGGCGACGGTTTTCGGCATCTGTTGCGATGCGGGCAAAGGGGCGATAGCCTGACTTGCGCTATGATCCGCCCGCGTTATAAGACCAGCTTCGTGCAGACATAGATAATTTCAACGGAGAAGGGACCATCCTTTGACCGAATCGTCTGCCACGTTCCTGTTATTTGGCGCCACCGGCGATCTGGCGCGCCGCATGATCTTCCCCTCGCTTTACAATCTGTTGGCGGATGGCCTGCTGCCCGACGATTTTCTGATCGTCGCGTCGGCACGCTCACCGATAAGCGACGAGGATTTTCGGGGCGATGTCGATGCCGCATTGCGCCAGTTCCTGGCGGCTGATCGCTATGACGCCGATACCGCGGCGACATTCGGCCGGATGATCGTCTATCAGCCTGTCGAGGCCGGAAAGGCGGAACAGTTCACCGCGCTGGCCGAGCGGATCGACGGGCGGTTGGAGCGCGGCCTGTCGGTCTATCTTTCCACCCCCCCGTCCCTGTTCGCGCCCACCGCGCAAGGGCTGGCCGAAGCGGGCCTCATCACGCCGCTGACGCGGATCGCGATGGAAAAGCCGATCGGCAAGGATCTGGCCTCCTCCAAAGAGGTCAATGACGGCATCGGCGCGATGTTCGCGGAAGAGCAGATTTTCCGCGTCGACCATTATCTGGGCAAGGAAACGGTGCAGAATTTACTGGCGCTGCGTTTCGGCAATGTCATGTTCGAGCCGCTGTGGAACGCCACCGCGATCGACCATGTCCAGATCACCGTGGGCGAAACCGTGGGGCTGGAAGGCCGCGTATCCTATTATGACGGGGTCGGCGCGCTGCGCGACATGGTGCAGAATCACATGCTGCAAATCCTGTCTATCATCGCGATGGAGCCGCCCGCCCGCATGGACCCGACTGCCGTGCGCGACGAGAAGGTGAAGGCGCTGCGGTCGTTGCGGCCGATGACGGCGGAGACGGTCAAGACGCACAGCGTGCGCGGTCAATATACGCCGGGCGCAGTCGGCGGCCAGATCGTGACCGGCTATGCCGACGAACTGGGAAAGCCTTCGGATACCGAAACTTTCGTGGCATTGAAGGCGCATATCGACAATTGGCGCTGGCAGGGCGTGCCCTTCTACCTGCGCACGGGCAAGCGAATGCCAGCGCGCCAGTCGGAGATCATGATCCAGTTCAAGCCGGTGCGCCATTCCATCTTCGGGCGGGATGGCCATGGTTCCGGGCTGGAGCCCAATACGTTGGTCATCCGTTTGCAGCCGGAGGAATATATCCGCCTGCTCATCATGTCGAAACGGCCGGGGCTGGAGCGGCAGGTGTTGCTGGACGAAGTGACGCTGGATGTATCGCTGACCGCCGCCTTTGCCGGGCAACGTCGCCGGATCGCCTATGAACGGCTGATCCTGGACCTGCTGGCGGGGGACCAGACGCTGTTCGTGCGCCGCGACGAGGTGGAAGCGCAATGGACCTGGATCGATTCGATCATCGACGGGTGGAAGGACGCCAATATGAAGCCCGCCGCCTATTCATCGGGGAACTGGGGGCCGTCATCGGCCATTGCCCTTATCGAACGTGACGGAGCAAGCTGGCATGAGTGAACTGCACCCCGTAATCGCCAAGGTGACCGATCGTATCGTCGCGCGCAGTGCCAAGCGTCGCCGCGCCTATCTCGACCTGATCGAGCGCGGCCGCGAAGCGGGCACCAATCGCGATCAACTGTCCTGCGGCAATCTGGCGCATGGCTTTGCCGCCAGCGGTGAGGACAAGCCGGCGATCCGCACCGGCCAGGCGATGAATATCGGCATCGTCACTGCCTATAACGACATGCTGTCGGCGCATCAGCCCTATGGCCGCTACCCCGAACAGATCAAGATCGCCGCGCGCGAAGTGGGCGCCACGGCGCAGGTCGCAGGCGGCGTGCCCGCCATGTGCGACGGCGTGACGCAGGGCCAGTCGGGCATGGAATTGTCGCTGTTCAGCCGCGACACCATCGCGCTATCGACTGCCGTAGCGCTTAGCCATGCGATGTTCGAGGGCGTCGCGCTGCTCGGCATTTGCGACAAGATCGTGCCGGGCCTGTTGATGGGCGCGCTGCGCTTTGGCCATCTGCCGACCATCCTCATCCCGGCCGGGCCGATGCCGTCTGGCCTCGCCAACAAGGAAAAGGTCCGCATCCGGCAGTTGTATGCCGAAGGGAAAGTCGGCCGCGACGAATTACTGGAATCGGAAAGTGCCAGCTATCATGGCGCGGGCACCTGCACTTTCTACGGCACGGCCAATAGCAACCAGATGATGATGGAAGTGATGGGCCTGCACATGCCCTGCGCCTCCTTCGTCAATCCAGGCACCAAGCTGCGGAGCGAACTGACCCGCGCGGCGACGCATCGGCTGACGTCGATTGGCTGGGACGGCGACGATTATCGCCCGCTCGGCCATTGCGTCGATGAAAAGGCGATCGTCAATGCCATCATCGGACTGATGGCGACGGGTGGCTCGACCAATCATGCGATCCATTTGCCCGCGATCGCGCGGGCCGCGGGCATCAGTATCGACTGGACCGATTTTGCGGAAATATCCGACGTCGTGCCGCTGCTGGCGCGGGTTTATCCCAATGGATCGGGCGATGTGAACCATTTTCATGCGGCAGGCGGCATGAGCTTCATCATCCGCGAACTGCTCGACAATGGGCTGCTCCACCGCGATATCCTGACGGTCGCGCGTGGCGACCTGACCGATTATGGCAAGGAGCCTGTGCTGGAAGACGAAGCGCTGCAATGGCGCGACGTGCCCGTATCGCGCGACGAGAATATGCTGCGGCCCGTGTCCAATCCGTTCAGCGCGGATGGCGGCATGCGCCTGCTGGCGGGCAATCTTGGCCGCTGCATCATGAAGGTCAGCGCGGTCGATCCGGTGCTATGGACGATCGAGGCCCCGGCCGCCGTTTTCCATACACAGGATGACGTGCTGCGCGCGTTCAAGGCGGGCGAGCTGGAGCGGGATGTCGTCGTCGTCGTCCGCTTCCAGGGGCCAAAGGCGAACGGCATGCCTGAGTTGCACAAACTGACTCCGGCGCTGGGCGTTTTGCAGGATCGCGGGTTCAAGGTTGCGCTGGTGACCGATGGGCGCATGTCCGGCGCGTCCGGCAAGGTGCCCGCTGCCATCCATCTGTCGCCCGAAGCCCTGGGCGGCGGTGCCATCGCCAAGCTGCGCGATGGCGACTTGGTGCGGGTCTGTGCCGCCCGCGGCCTGATCGAGGCGCTGGTCGATCCGGCGGAATGGGAGGCGCGGGACACCCCGCCTGCCCCGCCTGCCCCCTATGATACGGGCCGGGAGCTGTTCGCCCTGTTCCGTCATCATAGCGATCTGGCCGAAGCGGGCGCTTCGCCGCTGCTGGCAGCGATGGAAGCCGAGCTTTGACCCACTAACCGCCGTCATTCCCGCGACGGCGGGAACCCATCTCCCAGCGTTGCCGCCAAGGCCATAGCCGGAGATGGAACCCCGCCGTCGCGGGAATGACGGCCAAAATATGTTTGAGGGGCCTGACCATGACCGACATCATCGCCGCCGACATTGGCGGCACCAATGCGCGCTTTGCCCGCGCATCGCTGGACGAGCGCGGCGTGCCGACGCTGGGCACCGTGCGCAAATATAAGGTGGCCGACTATCCCAGCCTGCAATCCTGCTGGCAGGCTTTTGTCGATGACGAGACGGCGGCCGACCCCACGCCGCTGCCCGATGCCGCCGCCATCGCCTTTGCCACCGCGATCGGGCGTGATGTGATCAAACTCACCAACAGCAATTGGGTGATCCGCGCCGACACGCTGGCCGAAGATCTGGGCGTAAGCCATGTGCGGCTGGTCAATGATTTCGAGGCGGTGGCCCATGCCGTGTCCCGTCTGCCCGACGAAAATCTGCCGCTGCTGTTCGGCGAGGACCGGCCCTTTCCGCGCGATGGCGGGGTGACGATCCTTGGCCCCGGCACGGGCCTTGGCGTCGCGATGATCGCCTATGATGAGGGGCATCCCCATGTCATCGCGACTGAAGGCGGGCATCTCGACTTCGCGCCGCTCGATCATATGGAGGAGAAAATCCTCTCCTATCTGCGCGACAAATTCCTGCGCGTCTCGACCGAACGGATCGTGTCGGGGCCGGGCCTCAATTATATCTACAAGGCGATGGCGACGATCGGCCATGATCGCGTCATGCTGATGGAAGACCCCGAATTGTGGCAGAGTGCGCTCGATGGAACCGACCCTTTCGCCCGCGCCGCGCTTGAACGCTTTTGCCTCTGCTATGGGTCGGTCGCCGGCGATCTGGCGCTGGCGCACGGACCCCATGCCGTCGTGCTGGCGGGCGGGCTGACGCAGCGGATGCGCGACTTCCTGCCGCACAGTGGTTTCCATACCCGTTTCAAGGCCAAGGGCCGGTTCGAAAGCCTGATGGCGAGCGTGCCGATCCGCCTGGCCGTCCATGATGAAATCGGCCTGTTCGGGGCCGCCGCCGCCTTTAGGGAGATGAAGAAATGAGCAAGCTGACCGTCGAACAGGTGATGGAACTCGCCCCGGTCATTCCGGTGCTGGTGGTCGATCGGGTGGAAGATGCGCTCACGATTGCGCGTGCGCTGGTCGCGGGCGGTCTGCCCGCGCTGGAAGTGACGCTGCGCACCCCCGCCGCGCTGGATGTCATTCGGGAAATGAGCAAGGTCGAGGGTGCGATCGTCGGCGCTGGTACGGTGCTGAACCCCGCCGATCTCGATGCCGCGATGGAAGCGGGCGCGCGCTTCATCGTCAGCCCCGGCCTCACCAAGCCCTTGGGCAAGGCAGCGATCGCGGCGAAGATTCCCTTCCTGCCCGGCACGGCAACGGCGGGCGACATCATGCGGGGGCTGGACATGGGGCTGACCCATTTCAAATTCTTCCCCGCCGAAACCTCCGGTGGCCTGCCCGCGCTCAAGGCCTTGGCCGCGCCGTTGCACATGGCGCGTTTCTGCCCGACCGGCGGCATCACCGCCAAATCCGCGCCCGAATGGCTCGCCCAACCCTTCGTCAAATGCGTCGGCGGGAGCTGGGTCGTGCCGAAGGGGCCGGTCGATGGCGCGAAGATCGAAGCCTTGGCGCAGGAAGCCGCTGCGCTTCCCCGCTGACGCCATTGCGCCTGCCCGCCCGCCTGCCTAGATGGATGCCATGAACCCGCGCCGCCTTCTTGCCACGCTTGCCCTGTTGCTGTCCGGCTGTGCCGGATCGCAGCAGACCTATCCCTCGCTTGCCAAACGGGCGGTGGAGGGCGCGCCGATGGCGGAGATCGCGCCGTCCCCTGCCCCGATCGCGGCCGATGCACCGCTGACGGCGGAAATCGCCCGCTATGTGGCGCAGGCGGACAAGGGACGCAGCGCATTTAACGACGCCTTTGTCCGGGCCGATCGGGCGGCAAAAACGGCATCGGGTGCGGCCGTATCGAGCGACGCATGGGTCGCAGCGCAAGTCGCGATCAGCGCGCTTGAAGCGGCGCGGAATGACAGCGTGTCAGCGCTCGCAAGCCTCGACACCCTCTACGTCCAGCGCAGCAACGCTATTGCCGATGGCCGGGAACGGGGTGGCCTGGCGGAAATCGACACCGCCCGCGCCGCGACGCTGGCGATGGTCGACAGCCAGAATGATCGGATCGACGCGATGAAGGGTCGCCTCGCGCAACCATAAGCGGCGTTCAGCTTAGCGCGTCCTTCACCGCGCCCTTATGCGCCTTGGCATAATGAACATAGCGGTCCGCCCCGCTGCGTAACTGGACCAGCGCATCGTCCGACAGGTCGCGCATATATTTGGCCGGACGCCCGGCCCATAGCTGGCGATGGGGCAGCGTCTTACCCGGCGACAGCAACGCACCCGCCGCCAGCATCCCGTCGCTTTCGACCACACAACCATCCATGACGATCGCGCCCAGCCCGACGAAGGAGCGATCCTGCAAGGTGCAGCCGTGCACCATCGCCATATGGCCGATCAGCACGTCTTGGCCGATGATCGTCGGCCAGCCTTCGGTCGGGCGGCTGATGCCGTCGCCGGGGCTGTCGCAATGGATCACCGTGCCGTCCTGCACATTGCTGCGCGCGCCGATGCGTATCCGGTTCACGTCGGCGCGGACGACGCAATTATACCAGATGCTGGCGTCCTCGCCGATCTCGACATCGCCGATGATGCGGCATCCCGGCGCGATGAAGGCGCTGGGGTGGATCAGCGGTGCCTTACCGTTGAACGGAATGATCGTGACATCGGGATAGTGGCTCATCTTATGCTCCCAGCAGCCGCGCGGCGTGCAGCGCATGATAGGTCAGCACGCCCGAACAGCCTGCTCGCTTGAACGCCAGCAACGTTTCGAGGATCAGTGCGTCGCGGTCTCCCGCGCCCGCAGCCGCGGCATGTTCGATCATCGCATATTCGCCCGACACCTGATAGGCGAACACTGGCACTTCGAAGCGCTCTTTGACCCGCCGAACGATATCGAGATAGGGTAGGCCGGGCTTGACCATCACACTGTCCGCGCCTTCGGCGAGGTCGAGCGCGACTTCGCGCAAGGCTTCCTCGCTGTTGGCCGGGTCCATCTGGTAATTTTTCTTGTCGCCCTTGAGCAGCCCCCGCGACCCCACCGCGTCGCGGAAAGGGCCATAAAAAGCGCTCGCATATTTGGCGGCATAGGCCATGATCTGGACATTGGCGTGGCCGCTTTCTTCCAGCGCCGCGCGGATCGCGCCGACCCGGCCGTCCATCATGTCGCTCGGCGCGATGATGTCCGCGCCCGCCGCCGCCTGGTTGAGCGACTGGCCGATCAGCACATCGACAGTGGCGTCGTTGACGACATAGCCGGTGCCGTCGAGCAGCCCGTCCTGGCCATGGGCGGTATAGGGATCGAGCGCCACGTCGGTCAGGATGCCGATGTCGGGCACCGCATCCTTGATCGCACGGATGGCGCGACACATCAGATTGTCGGGATTGAGCGCTTCGGCCCCGTCATCGCTGCGCCGGTCGGGCTGGGTGTTGGGGAACAGCGCAAGGCAGGGAATGCCCGCGTCGCGCGCGTTGCGGGCGCGATCGACGATGCCGTCCACTGACCAGCGCGACACGCCGGGCAGTGCGGCGATCGGTTCTTCGACCTGCTGCCCCTCCGTCACGAACAGCGGCCAGATGAAATCGCTGGGCGACAGGCGGTTTTCGGCGAACATCGCCCGGCTCCAGGCCGAAGCACGGGTGCGGCGCAGGCGCAGCGCCGGATAAGGGGCATGGGTCATAAGCCGGGTCTAGGCGCGCGGCGACAGCGGATCAAGGGATGCAAACTTCAACCGAGTGATAGGTAAAATCCGTCGGTCCGCGGTCCGACTCTGGAGCGCGTCACCCGGCCTAGCAATAATTCATAGCTGTCGCGCCCTCCGCGTGCATCATAGGCGGACATCACGCGCCGCAACATACCTGCATCCAACGGTGTTCGATTCTCGGCAGGTACGACAGCGCCAATGCCCCTGAGATGCGCCAGCAAAGCCCTTGCCCCGACACCGTCGAGTTCCACCATTTCATCAAAAGCGAAGGCATCGTCAAACCCGGCCAGCATGGCCCGCAGGTCCGCCAAGGAGGGATAATGCGGCACACCGCTCTCCACCGCGCAATGGGCATGCGCTGCCCGCCACTGGGCAAAACTGCCTCGCCCCATGGTCGAGAAGATCAGGCTACCCCCTGGCCGAAGTATGTCCACCAGACGTGCGATGGCGCGTGGCAGATCGTCGAACCATTGGAAGGCCAGGCTGGACAGGATAAGGTCGAACCATGGCCCGTCGAAGATCGGCGCTTCGCCGTCCATCGTCAGGAACCGGCCCGCCACCAGTCCGCCCGACGCCGCCTTGGCCAGCATGGCGGGCGATAGGTCGGTGACCACCATTTCCGCACCCGGCCAGCGCGCCTGCACGTCGCGGGTCAGCAGGCCCGTGCCACAGCCAATCTCCAAAATGCGCTCCACGCCATGCGGTGCTTGCCGCTGCGCCAGGTCAGCGACCAGCCTGGCCGCCAACCGTTGCGGTCCGGCATGATCCTCATAACAGGCCGCGGCTGCGCCGAATGCGTCGCTTATCCGTTGCTTGCGGGCATCAATCATGGCTAGGCGAATGGCAGAGCCTGCCCCGCTTGACCAGTCACCCCAAGAGGAAATCGCCGCCCATGACCGCCGCTCCCCGCATCCCTGCCCTGGACGTGCTGCGCGGTTGCGCGGTGATGGGCATTTTGTGGATGAACATCACGGCCTTCGCCCTCCCCCAGACCGCCTATTTCAATCCGGCGGCAGCCGGCCCGCTCTCCGCAGGCGATATCGGCTTTTGGGCCGTCAGCCTGATCCTGGTCGACGGCAAAATGCGCGGCCTTTTTGCCCTGCTGTTCGGCGCGTCCATGCTCCTGCTGATCGAGCGCGAGGAGATGGCAGGACGCGACGGCAAGCGGGCGCAGATGCGGCGGGCCGGCTGGCTGTTCATCATCGGAACCGCGCATTTCCTGCTGCTGTGGTGGGGCGATATCCTGCGTGTCTATGCACTCGTCAGCCTCTTCGCGCTGTTGTTCGTCCGGCTCGACCCGCCCAGCCTCGTCAAGCGCGCCTTCCTGTGCTTCCTGCTTCAATTTCTGTTGGTAGGCGCCTTCATCGCGGCGCTTTATTTCTGGGGCCATGCTGCTGCCTCGCCCGATGCCAGCGTCGCTACCCGCACCGATTATGCCCGTTTCATAGCCGCCCTGTCAGACCCGGCCAGTCCAGCCATCCAGAATGAAATCGCTACCTATCGCAGCAGCTATGGTGCCATCTTCCACCATAAAATTGCCGCCATCCCCGTTGACTGGCTCTGGGGCTTCCTGTTCACAGGCTTTGAGACGCTGGGCTTCATGCTGCTGGGCATGGCGATGCTCAAGGGCGGTTTCCTCACAGGACAGTGGGACATGGCGCAATATCGCAGCACCGCACGCCATTGTTTCTTGATCGGATTGCCCCCCATGGCTGGTCTGGCATTCTGGGTCTGGTGGAGTGGGTTTGCGGCTCTTCCCACCTATGGCACCGCGCTGGCCTGGTCCCTGCCTTTCCGCATTCCGTTGACGGTCGGTTGGGCTGCGCTGATTTTATGGCTGCTTGCCCGCCATCGCAATAATCGCCTCATTACCCGAATCGCCGCCGTCGGCCGCCTGACACTCAGCAATTATCTCGCCACCAGCGTGATAATGACCGCCATTTTCTACGGCTGGGGCCTGGGCCTGTTTGCGCATATGGCGCCGCTGATGCTGCTGCCCTTTGTGCTGGCGGGTTGGTTTGTCATGCTTGTGTGGTCGCCCTGGTGGGCGGCGCATTTTGGCCAAGGACCGCTCGAACGGCTTTGGCGCACCCTGGCACGGATCGGTCAAACCTAGCGATATCGCCAGATATGCGATCGCGTCGCAAAAGCTGCCGCTTTACTATTGCGACCTATTATCATCTACGCTATCATCGGGGCATCAGGAGAGTGCTTCGATGGTCGTCTGCATTTGTAATGCCATTCGTGAGAAAGATTTGAAGGAAGCCGTGCGGGAAGGCGCGGATACGCCGTGCAGTGCCTATGCGCGCTTTGGCCGTCGGCCCAAATGCGGTCAGTGCGTCCCATTCGCCCGTACCATCATTGCGGCAGAGCGGGCTTCGGCCTGATAGCATTGCAAATCATCCGCACGAAACAATCGCGACCTTGACGCAATAGCGTCCCAAAAAACCTTGATTTTATTGGGTTTTAAGGCTTAACAGCGGCCTGCTCAAAGCCTATAGCTCTGGCATTCCCCAACAGCCGGAGTAAACGCCATGAAAGGCGACCCGAAAGTCATTGATTATCTGAACGAGGTGCTCAAGAACGAGCTGACCGCGATCAACCAATATTTCCTCCATTATCGGATGCTCAACCATTGGGGCATCGATAAGCTCGCCAAATTCGAATATGCCGAATCGATCGACGAGATGAAGCATGCCGACAAGGTGGCAGAGCGCATCCTCTTCCTTGATGGCTTACCCAATTTCCAATTGCTGGGCCGCCTGAAGATCGGCGAAACGGTCGAAGAGATACTCAAGTCGGATCTTGAGCTGGAATATGAAGCATTGCCGGTTCTGCGCGATGCCATTGCCTATTGCGAGACGATTCGTGACTATGTCAGCCGCGACCTGTTCCAATATATCCTCGAAAGCGAGGAAGAGCATGTCGATACGCTGGAAACCCAGTTCGAAATGATCGAACGCATGGGCATCCAGAATTACATCCAGCTTCAGAGCAAAGCCAAGGAAGACTGATCGTGGCGGGCATCGAATAATCGGTGCCCATCGCTTTACAGCAAGGCTTCCAATATTCCGATGAGTGGCAGGTCCGCTGGCGGCATGGGAAGCGCATACATTTGCGCAGGCCGCACCCATTTGAGCGCCGTGGCGTGGTTGGGGTGCGGCACCCCCTCCCATTTACGACAGACATAGAGCAGCAGCAGCAAATGCCGGTCGCCCAGCGGTTCGCTGGCGAATGTCGCAGGCGCCAGGCAACTGGCATGGGTGTGGATACCCAGTTCCTCTTCCAATTCGCGGACTAATGCGGCTTCAGGCGTTTCGCCCGCCTCGACCTTCCCGCCCGGAAATTCCCACAGATCCGCCATCGCCTTCCCCGGCGGCCGTTGTTGCAGCAACACGCGGCCGTCTGCGTCGATCAGGGCAACCGCGACAACGAACAGAGGGGAAATCATAGTCAGATCGGTCCAGCAAAAGGGCTTTGTTAACTACGCATGCTTTACATGGCTGTACCGGACTGTCTGTAGCGAAGTGGGGGCCATATGCGCGGGCTGAGTAAAATGATCAAACGCCTGAGCGTGCTGCACTGCGAGCGCGGGGCCACGGCAGTCGAATATGGGCTCATTATTGCGCTCATCGTTCTTGCCATGATTACGGCTCTTACCAATGTTGCCAACAAGACGACCAATATGTGGAACAATGTATCCACTGAAGTAACGTCGATTTAACCATCTCCCTTTGACAGTTTTTTGCCGCATTAAACATTCATCAACCCATCTTCTCTAGAGAAAATCTTGCTGACCACGAACTTCCAAGGCGGGGCGGCCGGGTAGTTAGAGATAGTTTCAAACCAGGAGACCTAAAATGCAGTTCATCCGTAAGATGTTGAAGAACGAAAAGGGTGCCACCGCGATCGAGTATGGCCTGATCGCCGCTCTCATCGCCGTCGCTGCGATCACTGCCATGACCACGCTTGGCAGCAATCTGACCAACACCTTCAACAACGTTTCCAACAAGCTCTAATAGCTTGAAACGTTGAAAAATGGGGCGGCGGGCGAAAGTCCGCCGCCCCATTTCTTTGCCTTGCCCGCGATCAAATTACGATCTTTACCTTCTGCCCGGCGCGCAACGAAGCATTTGCCGTCAGCGCATTGATCGTCAGAAACCGTTCCAGCTTATAGTCGGGATAGGCCATCCGCTGGCTCAGCGACTGGACGGTGTCGCCCGATTTTACAGTCACGATATCGACCCGACGCGGCTTGATTGCGGCCGATTCCTGCGCGGACAGCCGTTGCATGGACTGGACCATCGCATTGAACGGCCCCACCCCTTGGCCGGCAGGCGTCAGCAACAGGAAATGATAGGCTTTGCCGTCCCCAAAATCATAGGCAAAGACGGTGGCATCTACCTGTGTCGACTGGCTGGTGGCCCGCACGGTGCGCCATGCGGCGGGAAGGCCATTGACGGTCGTGCGGCTGACGGTTCCTGCCGGGACGCCACCCTGCCCACCGCCCAACTGCGCAAAAACGCTGTCAACATAGCGTGCCAGATCGCCGGAATAGGGCGCAGCACCAAATTGGGCCTGTCCACCCGACCCCGTGATCGACACCGCATCCGTGCCATTCTCCATCCCGAATCCATTGGGTGCGGTGAAACTCAAGCGCAGATCGGGATGGCGGAAGCGGGCACCTTCGATCACGCCTTGCTTGGGATCATCCCCGTACAGAACACCGTCAAGCGCACTGAGAAAGGCATCGCGGTTGCGCACGGTAGCGGATGATCCGCTTCCTGCTGCCCCACGTGCCGCGCGATTGACGCGCGAGGCGGGATCGGGATGGGTGCTGGCCCATTCGGGCATTGACCGGGCGCTGCCTGCCAGCCGTGCGTCGAGACTGCTCTGTGCAGCAAGGGAGGCCAGCATATCGGACAGGGCGCGGGGATCATAGCCGCCCGATGCAAGATAGCGGATGCCCAGATCATCCGCCTCATATTCCTGGCTGCGCGAGAATTTGAGCGTCAGCAACTGACTGCCGGTGCCGATGCCCTTCTGGATCAGACTGCCGACACCCGAATCACCCAGAAATGCGCCCGCCAAGGCCCCCAACAGGGCACCGCCGATTGCATTGCGCTGCGCCGTCTTCTGCCGCCGCTGGCCATGCTGGGCGGCGACATGGCCGACTTCATGTCCCAGCACACCCGCCAGTTCCGCCTCGTCATTCATCAGCGCCATCAACTGGCGGGTCACGTAGACATAGCCCCCCGGAATCGCGAAGGCATTATTGACCGGCGAATTCAACAAGGTGACGGTGAAATCGCTCTGCGCATTGGACAGCCCAGATTGCACCGCGATCCGCCGTCCGACACTCTCCACATATTTGGCCTGCGGGCCGCTATAAGTGCCGCCAAATTCCTTGAGCAGTTCCGGATGCTGCTTCGCGCCGGTTGCCTTATCCTGCGCACTGATCGAGCTGACAGTGCGGATCGCCCGCTGCTGTCCGATCACGGCAGGGGCACTTGCGGCCACGACCAAGGCCGTTGCCGAGCAGGCCAACATCATCTTCCGGTTCATCACTTTATCCCATCCCATTCCCATTACTGACACGTAACGAGAAAGAGGGGTGCGCTGTTCCAAAAAAGACGTGGGTTCAAGCGCCTATAGCAAGAAATTTATCAGCCCGGTCGGTGCGCAGCGCGTCGGCATCCATGGTCGATAACGAATCCAGTTCCGCCTCGATCGCCGTTCCCAGATTGGCGATGGCCTGCACCGGGTCGCGATGCGCGCCGCCCATCGGTTCCGGCACGATCCGGTCAATAACGCCCAGCGCCTTGAGATGCTGGGCCGTGACCTGCATCGCCGTCGCCGCTTCGCTGGCCTTGGCCGCCGTGCGCCACAGGATCGAGGCGCAGCCTTCGGGCGAAATCACCGAATAGACCGCATGTTCGAACATCAGCACCCGATTCGCGGCTGCCAGCGCGATCGCGCCACCCGATCCGCCTTCACCGACCACGGCCGCGACCATCGGCACGCCCAATTTGAGGCAGGCTTCGGTCGAGCGTGCGATCGCCTCGGCCTGACCACGCTCTTCAGCCTGCACGCCCGGAAAGGCACCCGACGTATCGACCAGCGTGACGACGGGCAGGCCAAAGCGATCGGCCAGTTCCATCAGGCGGATCGCCTTGCGATAGCCTTCGGGCTTGGCCATGCCGAAATTATGCCGCACGCGGCTGGCGGTATCATCGCCCTTTTCATGGCCGATGACCATCAGTCGCCGATCGCCCAATGTAGCGAACCCGCCGACGATCGCCTGATCGTCAGAGAAGGCGCGGTCGCCCGCCAGCGGCATGAAATTGTCGAACAGCCCGGCGACATAATCCTTGAAATGCGGCCGTTCGGCATGGCGCGCGACCTGCGTCTTCTGCCATGGCGTCAGCCGGGCGTAGGTATCGCCCAGCATCCTCGCCGCGCGCTGCTCCAGCGTCGCGATTTCGCCGCCAATGTCGATGTCGCCCGCGCTCGCCGTGGCGCGCAATTCGACAATGCGCGCCTCCAGCTCGGCGATCGGCTTTTCAAATTCCAGAAAGCTAACCATGGCGCAGGCGTTAGGGCGGCGGCGCGTCCTCGTCAACGCAGCGTTGCGCCATCGTCGCCAGCGGATGGCGGCTGTTGACCAATTCGATCAGGCGACGGCTGTCGACATGGGTGTAGATTTGCGTGGTGCCGATGTCGGCATGGCCCAGCATCGATTGCAATGCGCGCAGATCCGCCCCGCCCTCCAGCAAATGGGTGGCGAAGGCATGGCGCAGCACATGGGGGCTGACCCGTTCGGGCGCGATGCCCGCAGCGGCGGCCAACGCCTTGACCAGTTGATAGAGGCGGATTCGGCTGAGATAGGATTTGCCGGAGGGAAAGAGCCAGGGACTGTCGAGCGGTACATGGGTCAGCCAAGTCGCAACGGCAGCACGGGCGCGATCGGAAATGGGCACCAGCCGCTCCCGCCCGCCCTTGCCCTTGAGGATCAGGAAGGGCCGATCTGACGCCAGCGCGCGGCGCGGCAGCGACACCAGTTCGGTCGCGCGGAGGCCCGACCCATAGAGCAGTTCGATCAGCGCGGACAACCGCCGATCGTGCGGCGCAGGATGAGGGACCGCTAACCGCTCGTCGATCAGCGCGAAAAGCGAATCGACCTCGGCGGTCGACAATATCTTGGGCAGGGATCGGCGTGTCACCGGACGGGGAAGCGCTGAGGCGGGGTTATCGAAGCGCAGCCCTTCCTCTTCGAGAAAGGCGTAGAAGGCGCGCAGGGCCGAGGATTTGCGCGCAACCGACGAGGCGGCGAGTGCTGCCCACGCCCCGGCGAGGTCGCCCAGTCGCTCCTTGCTCGCCGCCACCAGACCGCCGACGATGGCAGCCGCACCGTTCAGGTCGGCGCGATAGGCCAGCAGCGTGTTGCGCGACGCACCACGTTCCGCCGCCATCATTTCCAGAAAGCGGTCGATCAGGGCGTCATCCTCCGCCATCGTCAGGTCCGGCTGATCGCCTCCGCCGCGATCATCCGCGCTTCGGGGTCCAGCCCGACACGATGAAGCGCGGCGACGACATGATAGAGATGGGCCGGTGGCAGGCGGCGCCAGTCGCGCCCCTGCATACCGACAGCCGCGAGCAAGGCGACGGTCGCCTTCTCGCCACGCTGCGCCGCTGCGCCGATCGCGCGCGCCCAGCGGCTGTTGGCGGCGAGCGTCACCCCATTATCCTGCGCCAACGATGCGGCATCGTCGGCCGATAGTCGCGCAAGGCCTGCCAGCGCCGCGATCAGCATCCGGCCTTTTTCTTGTCCCGCCTCGCCAATATAGGTCGATATGCGGCCGTTGTTTATATCCACCACGGGGCTAGGCGCACCAACTGCGAGCAGTCCCCAGAATTGGGCCGCACCGTCGCCGTTCATTTGGCCCAGCGCCCGCGCCCATCGCGCGGCATTACGATCATAGCCTGCCGTCAGCATCGACGCGACCAGATTGGCGGCATCGCGCGCATCGGCCTGTGCGACCGGCAGCGCGGCGGCCGCCCGTGCTGTCGTGATCAGGCCGACATAGTCGGGCGCATCATTGTCACGCCACAGCCGCTGCATGGCACCAATGCGATTGCCCACAGTCGCGCCGGCATGAGCGGACCGTAATGCTTCAATCCGATCAGCCATATCGGCAGGCACGTCACCATCGGTCGCCATCTGGCCATAAAAGCCGACGAGTGCTTCGCTGGACAATACGCCGAGGCGTGACGCGATTTCGACGCCGGGTCGCCGCCGCACCGCGCTCAGGGCTGGCGCGCGCGCTTCCCAGGCGCGGACGTGCGGCCCGACGGTGCCATAAAGCGCATCGGGGATTTCGACGTTGAGCGCCGTTGCCAGGCCAAAGCGCCAGGCGGTCAATTGACTGACCGTGTCCCATTCGATCTTCACCGACCGGCGCGCATTAAAGCCCGTTCCGACAACTTTTTCCGCCAGTCGGTAATCAATCCCCCGCACCGTGCCGCGGCGCTGCGCCTGATTGAGCGCGCCACTTGCCGTTCCCTGGTCCCCGGACAGGGCAGCACATATGGCTCGCGTCATGTCCCAACCGGGTTCCTTGCTGACCCGCAGCGCGCCTTCCGACAAAGGGCAAAGCCCGGCCGGATCGGCGCTGCCAAGATAGGCCTGCATGGCAACGGCGTAGAGGCGCGGGGTGTAGCGATCGGGATCGACGCTTTGCACCATGGTCCGGGCGCTGTCCGCCTCCCCCATGCGCAACAGCAGCCAGGCACGCTCGGCCACCCAGTCGGCTCCGTCGATATCGCCTGGCGTATCCGTCGCCGACAACAGCGTTCGCCGCAGCAGGATCGACGCCCAGCGCGATATGATCGGCGCGTGCGTCTCTTTCATCAGTGCAGTGAGGAATTTGCCCGATTGATTGCCGAACGCATCCGGCTCCAGCCCGCGCGTCTGCGGCGTCAACGGGCCGATACGGGCAAGAGAGCGGCGAGCGGTGTCGGGCAGGTCATATTTGGCCTTCTCCGCCGCCAGTTCTTCGGGCGTCATCTCTTCTTCGGCCGCGACGTTGGCCGCTTCGGGCAGTAGCGACGGGTCCGGGGGTATGACCGGGATAAAGCTTGGCAGCGATGGTGCGGCGGGCGTTCCAGGTGCGGGGCGCACCGGGGGCGGCGCAGGCGGGGGCGCTTCAGGCGCGTCGCCAAAGCCTGGCGGCAAAAGCGATTCGGGTGCCTGTTGCGCCACCACCGGCAAAGCCAGCGCCAGAGCGAAACTGCCCAGCGCCCATTTCGCTCTGCTCCTTTTAGACGTGCCCCCCTTGACCGGCATATGCCTTACTGGCCCAGCTTCTCGGCGGGGATGGCCTTTTCAACCTGCGCCTGCGGCTGTTCGCCCCCGCGCGACCAGAAGAAGGCGAGCAGAAGGACCAAGAGCAGGACGATGGCGATGGGCAGGATTGGCAAGTTGGTGCCACGGCGGCGGCTGCTGCCTTCAAAACTGCTGAAATTGCGATTTTTCTTCATGTGTCCTTCTGCGGCTGAGCCGGGCGACGAGCAAAAGATGCGATTTGCCTCTGTGACGGGGGGCTGTATAGCCCCGCTCGGCATGCAGCGAAACAGCAAATTCCCCCCATCCGTCGACCGGCGCGGTCCCATCGTCCTGGTGGGGATGATGGGCGTGGGCAAATCGACGGTCGGGCGGCGGCTCGCGGCGCGGCTGGGGCTGGCGTTCGTCGATGCCGACGAGGAAATCGAAAAGGCGGCGGGCATGAGCGTGAGCGAGATATTCGCCCGCTATGACGAAGCCTATTTTCGCGATGGCGAGCGGCGGGTGATCGCAAGGCTGATGGATGGCGCGCCCAAGGTGATCGCGACCGGCGGGGGTGCTTTCATGCAGGAGGACACCCGCGCATTGATCCTGGAACAGGCGACCGCAATCTGGCTGGATGCCGACATCGACGTGCTGGTGGACCGGGTTTCGCGGCGTGAAGGGCGGCCGCTGCTCAAGGATCGCGATCCGCGCACGGTGCTGACCGAACTGACGGCGGTGCGCAATCCCATCTATGCGCTCGCCCCCATCCACGTCAAAAGCGTCGCCGCGCCGCATGAAGTGACGGTCGAACGCATCATGGAGCAATTGACGGCATGGCAATAGTGCAGGTCGCGCTGGGCGCGCGCAGTTACGACATCCCGATTGAACAGGGCGCGCTTGATCGCGCGGGCGCGATCCTTAGCCCTTATGCCCGCAAGGGGCGGCTGGTGGTCGTCACCGATGCGCATGTCGCGGCGGCGCAACTGCCACGGCTGGACGCCAGCCTGCGGGCGGCGGGCATCATGGCCGAACCGATCATCCTGCCGCCGGGCGAACAGACCAAGAGCTGGCGGCATCTGGAGCAATTGCTCGACGCGCTGCTGGCGCTGGAGATCGAGCGCGGCGACCATGTCGTGGCGCTGGGCGGCGGCGTGATCGGCGATCTGGTCGGCTTTGCCGCCTCGATTCTCAAGCGCGGCTGCCACTTCATCCAGGTGCCGACCACCTTGCTAGCGCAGGTGGATTCATCGGTCGGCGGCAAGACCGCGATCAATACGCGGGCGGGCAAGAATCTGGTCGGCAGCTTCTATCAGCCCGCTTTGGTGCTGATCGATCCTTCGACGCTCGATAGCCTGCCGCCGCGCGAGACCCGTGCGGGCTATGCCGAAGTCGTCAAATATGGCCTGATCGACGACCCCGCCTTCTTCGCCTGGTGCGAGGCGCATGCCGGTGACCTGCTGGCGGGCGATCCCACCGCGCGGACCTATGCGATCGAACGGAGCGTCCGCGCCAAGGCGGCGATCGTCGCCGATGACGAGCGCGAGACATCGGGTCGCCGCGCGCTGCTCAACCTTGGCCACACATTCGGCCATGCGCTGGAGGCGGATACCGGCTTTTCCGACACGCTGCTGCATGGCGAAGGTGTCGCGGCGGGCATGGCGCTGGCCTTCCGCTATTCGGCACGGCTTGGCCTGTGCCCACAGGCGGATGCCGACCGGGTGACCGCGCATCTGCGGTCGGTGGGTTTGCCCCACGACCTCACGACCGCACATGTCACCGCCGATGGCGCAGCATTGGTGGGCCATATGCTGCACGACAAGAAGATGGCGGCGGGCACCCTGCCCTTCCTGCTGGCGCGCGGCATCGGCCAGACATTTCTATCTAAGGATGTCGTGCTGGACGATGTGGCCGCGTTTCTCGATGCGGATCGGGCGGGGTAACGCCCCGCGCCTGCCCCTCTGTTATCCCCGTTCGTTTCGAGCGTAGTCGAGAAACGCCCGCACCGCGCTTGCCGCTTCTCGACTTCGCTCGAAGCGAACGGAACCTCTCTTCCCAAACCAAAAAGGGCACCCCGCAGGGTGCCCTTTTCGTTCAACCATCGAAGGCCGATTACTTCTTCAGCGTCAGACCACCGAAACGCTTGTTGAAGCGTGCCACCTGGCCACCAGTGTCCATCTGACGGTTGCCACCGGTCCAGGCCGGGTGCGACTTGGGGTCGATGTCGAGCGCCAACGTGTCGCCTTCCTTGCCCCAGGTCGAGCGGGTCTGGAAGGTCGTGCCGTCGGTCATCTGCACGGTGATCATGTGGTAGTCGGGGTGGGTATTGGCCTTCATGGCGTAACGCTCCGTATGTGCCGGTTCCGACCGGCTGTGGATGCTGCAAATAGCGAAGGCGCGCCGTTAGCGGGTTCGGCGCGCCTTGGCAAGGGTAACCTTACCCTCCCCTTGCAGGGGAGGATTGAAGACAGTGTCAATCCTTTGGCGGATCGGCGATCATCGCGACGAACTGCGCTTCTGCCGCCAGCTTGTCACCGATCATCGCCTTGCCGCTGAACTTGCAGATCGCGCCGCGATTCTGCGTCACTTCGACATGCAGGTCGAGCAGGCAGCCCGGCTCCACCGGCGAACGGAACTTCGCACCGTCAATGCTCATGAAATAGACGAGCTTGCCGGTATCGGCGAGTTGCATCGATTCCACGGCAAGCACCCCTGCCGCCTGCGCCATCGCTTCAACGATCAGCACGCCCGGCATGATCGGCCGGGTCGGGAAATGCCCTTGGAAAAAGGGTTCGTTCACCGATACCGCCTTGATAGCGTGGATCGACTGGTTGGGCACCAGCGATACCACGCGATCAATCAGCAACATCGGATAGCGATGCGGCAGCGCAGCCATGACCCGACGGACATCCATCGGGCCAAGCGCGGTCGTTTCAACCTCTCCCGTCATTCTTATCAGCGCGACTTGGGAGCCTGCGCCGGGGCAGCGGCGGGCGCTGCCTGGCGACCACCGGGCTGCCAACCGGCGGGCGGGGTGATCGACACGCTGGGGACCAGCGCATTAAGTTCGGTGGTCACTGCAGCCGTGATGTCGGCACCCGCGCCGAAACTCTCGGTCGCGGCCTTCTTGAACACGATTTCCGACTTGGTCTTGGCCGTTGCCGCCTTCAGCGCATCGTCAAGCTTGGCAACAAGCTGTTCCTCGACATAGGCGCGCGCGATGGCGATCGGCTGCCCCATGCGTTGCAGTTCGGCCTGCGCGGTCTGCTGTGTCTGCTGATATTGCTGATACTGGGTTTCAATCGCCGGGGTCGGCTTGTTGCCCGCCGCCGTCAATGCGGCCTGGAGCGCGTCGCCCTTGGTCTTGAGATCCGCCTCGATGGCGGTGCGGCGCGTGTTGAGCGCGTCGATCTGCGGCTTGTAGGTCGTCTGCATCTGGCTGATCGCGGTGGTGTAGGCCGTGCTCTTGGCAACGGCTTCTTCCAGATCAACGACGGCAATGCCCGACTTGGTCTGGGCAACGGCCGGCATGGCGGTCAGCGCAATCGCAGTCATGGGCGCAAGAGCAAGCGCGGCGGCCTTGAAAATGGTCTTCATCAGAATTGAGTCCCTACGTTGAAGGTAATGAGTTTGTCGTCGTCCCCTGGTTCCTTGAGCAACGCCCTGGCGATATCGATACGGAACGGGCCGAAGGGCGAGTTCCAGTTCACACCGAAGCCCACCGACAGACGGGGTTTGAGCGTGTCGCCGAGGAACTGTTCCACAAATCCCCCGGATACCTGGAAGCCGTCCGCCCCGACATAGTTGGCGGGACAGACCGGCGCAGCAGCCGTGCCCGTGGCACGAACCGTTGGCAGATTGGTGGCGAAGCAATTGCCTGCAAACTGGCCGTTTCCGTTGATCAGGCCTGGAGACTTGAGGCCCGCCACCGCGCCAGCATCCATGAAGATCGACGGACGCAGTCCCATTTCACGCGCACCGGAGCCCAGCGGAATCTCGATTTCAGCACGGGTCAGATAATAGATCTTGCCGCCGAGCGCGTCATCCGTGCGATTGTTGCGGCCCGTGGTTTCCACCCCGGTCACCGTGCCATCGGTCACCGTCGCATTATAGAAGCGACGGATGACGCGCGGACCAACGCCGCGAATGTCGAAACCGCGGAACTGCGGTTCGCCCAGGAAGAAGCGATCGACCAGCCGGACCTTTTCGACCAGATTGCCGGTCGCATCGCGTCGTTCGCCTTCCAGGCTGTGGATATAGCCGCCTTCACCCGAAACCGAGAAGATGAAGCCGCCACCCAGCGGGAAGAATTTGGAGCCGTTGATGCGCGTCTTGATATATTTGACGTTGCCGCCCAGTCCCGCAAAGTCCTGGCTCAGCACGACATTGTGGCCGCGCGTCGGGCGGATACGGTTGTCGCGCGTGTCATAGATCAAAGAATAGCCAAGCGACGATGTCGTCCGCTTGCCGATGGCATCGCAAAGATAGCGTCCCGCGAGCAAGGGATCGCACTCGATCGTGCCATCGCCATTGGTGTCCGAATAATAGGTGCCTTCATCCAGCGTCGTATCATCGAAATTCAACTGATAGCGCAGGGCCAGCGACATATATTCCGTGATCGGCACACCGGCCCGGAGCTGGAAACCCGTCGACGTATTCTGATAGGTGGTGTCGCGCGTCTGATTGGTCAGATAGCGGAAGCTGTTAAGGTCGCGCCGGTAGATGTCGCCGCCCAGCGCGATATTCTTGTCCATGAAATAGGGTTCAGTGAAACCCAGTTCGATCGACTTGGAATAGGCCGAATAGTTGACCGAGGTGCGCAGTTCCTGGCCCTTGCCACGGAAGTTGCGCTGCGTGATCGACGCCGACACGATGAAGCGTTCCAGCGACGAGAAACCGGCCGACAGCGACAATTCGCCGGTCGATTTTTCCTGCACGTTGGTTTCGAGGACGATGCGGTCGGGCGCGGAACCCGGCTTCTGCTCGACGTCCAGCTTCTCCTGGAAATAGCCCAGGGAATTGATGCGGTCCTTTGAGCGCTTGACCAGGAAGCTGTTGAACGCATCGCCTTCGGCCAGACGAAATTCGCGGCGCACGACCTTATCCTGCGTCAGCGTATTGCCGTTGATGTCGACGCGCTCGACATAGACGCGCGGCGCGTTGGCGATGCGGAAGTCGATCCCCATCGTCAGCGTGTCCTTGTCGCGATTGAAGTCGGGCGACACATCGGCAAAAGCATAGCCGAACAGGCCGGCCGTCTCGCTCAGCGTATCGACCGTATCTTCGACCTGCTTGGCGTTATACCAATCGCCCTTCTTCATCGGCAGCCGCTTGGTCAGGCCATCACCCGACAGGTCGCGAATATCGGATTCGACCTTCACATCGCCAAATTTGTAGCGATCCCCTTCTTCCACCACATAGGTGATGATGAAGTCCTGCTTGTCGGGCGTCAGCTCCGCGACGGCCGAAATCACGCGAAAATCCGCATAGCCTTCGGTCAGATAATATTGGCGCAGTTTCTGCTGGTCATAGGCCAGACGATCGGGATCATAGCTGGTGCCCGACGAAAAGAGGCGGAACCAGCGCGACTGCTTGGTCACCATCTGGCTGCGCAGCGCGCCGTCCTTGAACTTTTCGTTGCCGATGATGTTGATCTGGCGGACCTTGGACTTTGGCCCTTCACTGATCTCATAGACGATATCGACACGATTCTGGTCAAGCTGCACCAGCTTGGGTTCGATCGTGGCGGCAAAACGCCCCTGGCGGCGATAGAGTTCGACGATCCGGGCGACGTCGGCGCGGACCTTGGAGCGGGTATAAATCTGGCGCGGGGCGAGCTTGATTTCCGGCCGGATCTTGTCGTCCTTCAACCGCTTATTGCCTTCCAGCACGATGCGGTTGATGACCGGATTTTCTTTCACCTCGACGGTCAAGGCACCATTGTCGTTACGAATCTGGACGTCAGCAAACAGTTCGGTTTCGTACAGGTCGCGCAAGCCCTGATCCAGGCTTTCCTGACTGTAGGGCTGGCCTACGCGCAGCTTGGTGTAGGAGAGGACGGTGCCGGATTCGAGCCGCTGCGTGCCCGTGACGGTGATGCTGCTGATCGTGCCCTGCGCTGCGGGCAGCGACGCGGGCGCAACCACGGGCACGGGTGCCGCGGCATCCTGCGCCATGGCTGGCATCGCTGAAAGACCAGCGATCATCGTCGTTGCCAACAGGGCGACCACGGCCGGGCGCTGCCTCTTGCTGCTGTTCATCGCTGTCACCCGCATCACCTCAAAAACTCGAAAAATATTGTTTCCGCCGCAACAGACGTCGCCAAACCGGGCTTCCCTGCCCGATGCGCGTCAACCGATCAAGCCGGACAGGCTTTTCCAAAGCCCGAAAGACGACAAATCGTTGAAAGTCACCAGCACCATCACCATCATCAGCAGCGCCAGACCCGATCGATAGGCCCATTCCTGCACCTGCGGACTGACCGGCCGCCGCTGCACCGCCTCTATGCCGTAAAAAAGCAGATGCCCGCCGTCCAGCATCGGGATTGGCAACAAGTTGATGAACCCCAAGTTAATCGAGATAAGCGCCATGAAGGTCAGAAATCCCACAAGGCCCATCATCGCGGCCTGACCGGATACGTCCGCGATCTTGAGCGGCCCGCCCAGTTCCTTGACGGACCGGCGACCCGTGATGATCTGGCCAAGACCGTCCATGGCGGACACGAATATCTGGCCCGTACGCACCGTGCCGATTACCGGGATTTCCCACAGGGCAATCTGGCGAAATTCGACCTTGTCGGACATCACGCCCAACTGGCCGAGGCGGAAGATATTGCCGAACCGATCCTTTTCGATCCGCTCGTCCGCAGCGATCGTCATGGCGGTGCGCTGACCATCCCGTTCGATGACATAAGGCAGGACTTCACCCGGACGCAGCCGCACGATCGGCGCGATGTCGGTAAAGCTGTCAATCTGACGCCCCATGATCGACACGATGCGGTCGCCGGGGCGCAAGCCTGCTTTTTCCGCGGCCGACGCGGGCGCGATCTGCTGCACCACGGGCGGGCTGACCGGATCGCCCTTCCAATAGGCAAGGCCGCCGAGCAGCAAGATGGCGAACAGGAAATTGACCGCAGGCCCCGCCGCGACAATGGCCGCGCGCTGCCATACAGGCTTGGCAGGAAAGCTTTCCGCGCGATCCTGCGCGGACATTTCGAGCCAGGCCGGATCGGTTTGGCTCGCCGCGTTCATGTCGCCCTTGAAACGGACATAGCCGCCCAGCGGCAGCGCTGCGAGCCGCCAGCGCGTGCCGCGCTTGTCCACCCAGGCCAATAGTTCGGGGCCAAAGCCGATGGAAAAAGCCTCCGCCTTCACCCCGCACCAGCGTCCGACGATATAATGGCCGAACTCATGCACGAAGACGAGCGGCCCTATGACCGCGACGAAAGCGAGAACGGTCAGCAGGAAACCGGGATTTTCTAACAAGCCGTCAATCTTTCCATCACTTGGCCCGCCATGACGCGCGCACCTGCATCCGCCGCCAGCACATCCGCGATAGCATGAGGCGCAGGCGCGCTATAGCGGGTCAACACTTCCTCCACAATCATGGCGATATCAAGGAAACGGACGCCCCCGGAAAGAAAAGCGGCCACCGCGACTTCGTTGGCGGCGTTCAGGATGGCCGGAACGGCCCCGCCCGCCTCGGCCGCCTGCCGCGCGAGGCGCAGCGCGGGGAAGCGTTCCGGGTCGGGCGCTTCGAAATCGAGCCGACCGATCCGCGCCAGATCGAGTGGTTGGCAGGGTGTGGCGATCCGTCGGGGCCAGGCCAAGGCGTGGGCGATCGGAATCCGCATGTCGGGCGAACCCAATTGCGCCAAGGTCGATCGGTCGCGATATTCGACCATCGAATGGATGACCGATTGGGGATGGACCAATATCTCGATCCGATCGAGCCCGACCGGGAAGAGATAGGCCGCCTCGATAAATTCCAGCCCCTTGTTCATCATCGTCGCACTATCGACGCTGATCTTTGCGCCCATCGACCAGTTGGGATGCGCGACGGCCTGCTGAGGCGTGATGTCCGCCATCTCGGCGCGGCTGCGGGTGCGGAATGGGCCGCCGCTTGCGGTCAGGATGATCCTTGCGACATCGTCCAGACTACCGCCTGCAAGGCATTGGAATATCGCATTATGCTCGCTGTCCACCGGCAGCAATGTGGCGCCGGACGCGCGCGCCGCCTCCATCATCAGCCCGCCCGCCGATACCAGCGACTCCTTGTTGGCCAGCGCCACGGTGCCGCCCGCCTTGAGCGCGGCCATGGTGGGGCGCAGCCCGGCGCAGCCCACGATCGACGCCATCGTCCAGTCGGCCCCGGACCCGGCGACATCAACGAGCGCTTCTTCGCCCGCCGCAGCCTCCACTCCTGACCCGGCCAGCGCGAACTTGAGCGCATCATAGCACGCCACATCGCCGATCACGGCGATCTGCGCGCCGGTGGCCTTCGCGGCTTCGGCCAGCCCCGTCACGTCGCTGTTCGCGGTCAGCGCGACGACCTGATAGGCATCCGGCTCGCGCTGGATGAGGTCCAGCGTGGACATGCCCACCGACCCGGTCGCGCCAAAGATCGAAACCGTCCGCATTACGCCTGTCCCACCATCAGATACAGCAGCGCGGCGAGCGGCGCCGCGGCCACCACGCCGTCCAGCCGGTCCATCACCCCGCCATGGCCGGGCAGCAGCATGCCGCTATCCTTGACCCCTGCGCGCCGCTTCATCGCGCTTTCGAACAGATCGCCCAATTGCGCCGCCACCGCCAGCAAGCCGCTCGCCGCCGCCAACTGGATCGGCAGGCCAGCAAAATGATGCAGCAGGAAGCCCGTAATCAACGCGGCAAGGACGCCCCCGGCCAACCCCGCCCAGGTTTTAGACGGGCTGATGCGCGGCGCAAGTTTGGGACCGCCGATCGAGCGGCCCGCAAAATAAGCGCCGATGTCGGTCGCCCAGACGAGCGCCAACGCCCAGAAGGCAAGCAGCAGGCCGTAAAGATTAGGCGCCTGCCCACGCAAAAACAGCAGGGCCATCACCGGCACACAGACATAGAAAATGCCAAAGGCAATCTTGTATCCGCGCGTCGCGGCCATCACGAAGAGGAACGCGGCAATCATCAGGCCGATGGCAAACCCATCAACGCCCGCCGCCAGCGGACAGAATATCGCCAGGGGAACCGACACGGCGAACATCGACAATTTGCGATGCTCGGCGCTCGCGCCGTTCAGCTCCGCCCATTCGCCCTGCATCAGCACGCCAGCGACGGCCAACAGCATCCAGAAGAGGAAACCACCCGAAAGCAAAGCGCCAACCGCCAGTGCAATCAAAGCGACGCCGACAACGGTGCGGGTCCGTAATTCGCTGGCCATGCTTACAACCCGCCGAAGCGGCGGTCCCTCATACGAAAAGCGTCGAGTGCACGTCCCAATTCGGCGGCATCGAAGTCGGGCCAGAGCATGTCGGTAAAATAGAGTTCGGCATAGGCCGCCTGCCACAGCATGAAGTTGCTGAGCCGTTGTTCGCCCGACGTGCGGATCAGCAGGTCGAGCGGCGGTAGATCGGCGGTATCAAGCGCCGCGCCGATCGTCTCCACGCCGATCTCCTCCGCGCATATCTCGCCAAGCGCGACGCGCCGGGCGAGGTGCTGGGCCGCGCGGACCATCTCATCCTGCGCGCCATAGTTGAGCGCGATGGCGATGACCGGGCCGCTATTGGCGGCAGTACGGGTCACGGCGGCCTCGATCAGATCGACCAGCGACGGGTCGAGCACGCGATAATTGCCGATCACCCGCAGCCGGACGCCATTGGCGTGAAATTCGTCCAGATCCGCCTGGATGAAGTGGCGCAGCAGGCCCATCAGGTCGGCCACTTCGCTGGGTGGACGCTTCCAGTTCTCGGACGAGAAAGCGTAGAGCGTCAGGCATTCCAGCCCCATGTCGCGGGCCGCGCGCGCGACCCGGCGCACCGCTTCCACCCCGGCGCGATGGCCGGCGATGCGCGGAAGAAGGCGCTTCTTGGCCCAGCGTCCATTGCCATCCATGATGATGGCGACATGGCGTGCGCCATGCGCAGGCGCGGTGCTGGTCAGGTCGGGCTTGGCTTGCGTGGCCATCAGGTCAGGATGCGGGCAATGGCCACAAAAGGAAAGCCCCGGCTTACTGGCCGAGGATTTCCTTTTCCTTCGATGCCGATGCCGCGTCGATATCGGCAATGATGCTGTCGGTCAGCTTCTGGACTTCGGTTTCCAGGCGCTTGCGCTCGTCCTCGCTGATTTCGCCCTTCTTTTCATCGGCTTTCAGGCTGTCCATGCCATCGCGACGCACATTGCGTACAGCGATGCGTGCACCCTCGGCATATTTGCTGGCGAGCTTGGCCAGTTCCTTGCGCCGGTCTTCGGTCAGGTCGGGGATCGGCAGGCGCAATGTCTGACCATCGGTGATGGGATTGAGGCCAAGGCCTGCCGAACGGATCGCCTTGTCGACTGGGCCGACATTGGTCTTGTCCCACACCTGGACCGACAGCATGCGCGGTTCGGGGGCGGATACGGTGGCCACCTGATTGAGCGGCATGGATGCGCCATAAACGGTGACCATGACCGGATCGAGCAGCATCACATTGGCACGTCCGGTACGCAGGCCGGACAAATCGCCACGCAGCGATTCGACGGCACCCGCCATGCGGCGTTCCAGATCGGATTTGTCATATTGGGCCATGATGTCAGCGCTCCTGATTATGCACGATCGTCGCCACGCCCTGCCCCGCCAACACTGTCGCCAGGTTGCCGGTTTCGCGGATGTTGAACACGACGATGGGAATATTGTTTTCGCGGCAAAGGGCAATGGCGCTTGCGTCCATAACCTTTAGGTTATCGGTCAGCACCTGGTCGAAGCTGATCTCGTCATAGCGGGTCGCGTCGGCCACCTTCTTGGGGTCGGCATTATAGACGCCATCGACACTGGTGCCCTTGAAGATCGCGTCGCAATTCATTTCGGCGGCCCGCAGGGCGGCGGTCGTGTCGGTCGTGAAGAAGGGGTTGCCGGTGCCCGCCGCGAAGATGACGATCCGGCCCTTTTCCATATGCCGCACCGCCTTGCGCCGGATATAGGGTTCGCACACCGACGCCATCGGGATCGCCGACTGGACGCGGGTATCATAGCCGAGCTTTTCCAGCGCATTCTGCACCGCCAGCGCGTTCATGACCGTGGCCAGCATGCCCATATAATCGGCACTGGTCCGGTCGAACCCCTTGGCCGCGCCCGCAAGGCCGCGGAAGATGTTGCCGCCGCCCACGACGACGCACAGCTCGAATCCCGCATCACGCGCCGCCGCAATCTCGCCTGCGACACGATTGACGGTTTCCGGTTCGATGCCGAACTGCCCCTGCCCCATCAGGACTTCACCGGACAATTTCAACAGGATGCGCTTGTAGGCAGGCCGGGTCATAGGCGGTGGGGAGTCCATGTTGCTAGCGGAAAGGCCAGCGATCATTAGTCAGCCCAGCGCCCAATGCCAAGGGGCGTTTGTCGTCAAATATCGCGCCGCGCCGCGGGATGACCTTCGCCGTCCCGTGGCTGCCATCATCCCGATACGCGATAGTTGGTTCGCCCTTCCCCCTAAAGCGACGCCATCAACAAGGATGATCGGGCAGACAGGGTGGTGCGCTACCGCCCGGTGGCCGTTTGCCTCCCCGCGACGGAGGCCGCAATTCGCCCATGGTCAGCCAGCCATCATGATTGGCATCGGCCGCATCGAACCGTTTGCCCTGATAAGCGAGCAATTCTTCGAGCGAGAGCCCGGCGTCATAATTGCTGTTGGCGTTGGTAATCAGGCCGACGCTGAGCGGTTCGATGAGCGCGGCGAGCCCCATGCTGCCAGGGTCATCGCCGACATCGGGCAAAAGGACTTCGGCGATCGGGCCGCCCCGGTCCCCGGTCCCGGCCACTTCCGACGAGGCCGCCGAACCCATTTGCCGCTGCCAGGCGACGAATTCCTCATAGCTCAGCGCGCCATTATGATTGCTGTCGATCTTGGTGAAGCGCGCACGAATGAGGGTCTCGCGCCGGGCATCGAACAGACTACGCAATTCGTCGATCGTGATCATGCCATCGCGGTTGACGTCGCCCTCCCGGAACATCGCCGTCACGACCTTGTCGAATTGCGCGCGCTTGATCGGCTTGGGCGGCGTAGGTCGGCGCGGACCGCCCATATTGCCGGGCGGTCCGCCACCGCCAGCGCCGCCGCCCTGCATATCGCCACCCATCCCGCCCTGCGCCAGCACGGGGGCGGTCCATAATAGCAGCGACGCTAGCGCGCCGGACAATATTTTGCGCATCGACAATGCAAACTCCGCCAAAGTCGGAAACAGGCGAGTGGATAGCCATCCGACCGCGCACGCCCCCGAAGCCACGTCTGGGGCAAAGACGGCACGGTGATGCCAATTCCGTAGGCGGGAATACTGTTCAACGGTGCCTATCGCCCGATGCGACGCTCGCCAAAAAAAAGAGCGCCCAGTAGGGCGCTCTTTTCATTGCCTCAAGCTGTACGCCCGTATGTCAGACGCCAGCGGCAGCCGCGACTTCCGCCGCGAAGTCGCTGACTTCCTTTTCGATGCCTTCGCCAAGCTGGAAGCGGACATAGCCCTTGAGGCTGATCGACGCGCCGGCTTCCTTGGCAGCCTTGGCAACGACGTCGGCGACCGGGGTCTTGTTGTCCATCACGAACAACTGCGAGAGCAGGGCATTTTCCTTGGCGAACTTGGCCACCGCGCCGTCGACCATCTTGGCGACGATCTCGGCGGGCTTGCCCGATTCGGCGGCCTTTTCCGCAGCGATCGCGCGCTCTCGCTCCAGCAGCGACGGATCAATGTCCGACGCGGCCAGCGCCAGCGGGAAGGCAGCGGCGATGTGCATCGCGATCTGCTTGCCCAAAGGCTCCATTACGTCAGCCGAAGCATCGCCTTCCAGCGCGACCAGCACGCCGATCTTGCCCAGGCCCGGTGCCGCAGCATTGTGGACGTAGGGCACGACGACGCCCTGGCTCACTTCGACATGGCCGACGCGGCGAACGGTCTGGTTCTCGCCGATGGTGGCGATGTTGGCGACCAGCTTTTCAGCGACGGTGCCGCCCGATGGATAGGCAGCGGCCGACAGCGCTTCGGCGTCGGCAGCGCCGGTTTCGAGCGCGATCGTCGAAACGGTGCGGACGAAATCCTGGAACTGTTCGTTCTTGGCGACGAAGTCGGTTTCGCTGTTCACTTCGACAGCAACGCCCTTGGTCCCGGCGACAGCAACGCCGACCAGACCTTCGGCCGCGGTGCGGCTCGACTTCTTCTGCGCTGCGGCCAGGCCCTTGGCGCGCAGCCAATCGGTTGCCGCTTCGATGTCGCCATTGGCTTCGGTGAGCGCCTTCTTGCAATCCATCATGCCCGCGCCCGAACGGTCGCGAAGTTCCTTGACGGAAGCGGCGGTAATATCGGCCATGTTTCGGCTCCTAAATCAGTGTGGTTCAAATATGCGGCAGGGCGCGTCTCTGAAAGAGCGCGCCCTAGCCTGTCATTCTTTCAGTTGCGCGACGCTCTTAGGCTTCGGCGACAACCTCTTCCGCCATCGGCTCGTCCATCGCGCCGAGGTCGACGCCCGAAGCCTGCTGCGCACCACGGTTGCCCTTGGTCGCGGCGGCCGCAATGGCGTCGCAATAGAGGCGGATCGCGCGGCTGGCGTCGTCGTTCGCGGGAACCGGGAAAGCGATGCCGTCGGGCGAGACGTTCGAATCGAGGATCGCGACGACCGGGATACCCAGCGTGTTGGCTTCCTTGATCGCCAGTTCTTCCTTGTTCGCGTCGATCACGAACATGACATCGGGAATGCCGCCCATGTCGCGAATGCCGCCAAGCGACATTTCGAGCTTCTCATGCTCGCGCGTCATCTGAAGCACTTCCTTCTTGGTCAGGCCGTGGGTGTCACCCTGCAGCTTTTCCTCAAGGGTCTTCAAACGCTTTATCGAACCGGAGATCGTCTTCCAGTTGGTGAGCATGCCGCCCAGCCAGCGATGGTTGACGAAATGCTGGCCGGACTTGCGGGCAGCTTCAGCGATCGGGTCCTGCGCCTGGCGCTTGGTGCCGACGAACAGCACCTTGCCACCGGCGGCAACCGTACCCGACACGAAATCGAGCGCGCGGCCGAACAGGGGCACGGTCTGCGACAGGTCAAGAATGTGGATGCCGTTGCGCTCGCCGAAGATATACGGCTTCATGCGCGGATTCCAGCGATGGGTCTGGTGGCCGAAATGCGCGCCAGCGTCGATCAATTGGTGCATGGTGACAACAGGAGCCGCCATAAGATAATCTCCTTCCGGTTAATGCCTCTGGGAATCGGGAACCGCAGAGAGCCTGAAAGGCCGCTGCCAGCACCGGATATGATGATTCCCATGTGGAATGAGGCGCGCCTTTAACGCCGCAGAAAATAATGTGCAAGGCTTGACTTGCGCCGCAAACCGGAACATAAAGTGAACAAACGGAACAAAGGCGGTTCGCTGCCGTTGAAACCGTCATAGTGAGGCCAGCCGTGCAAATGGCAAGATGGAAAGTGACGTTGATGTTCACATTCGTTGCAGCGACCCTGTTTCTTGGCGCATTCCTGATGGCCGTGGGAACCATCGCATGGATGTTCCTACTCTATCATGACAAGATGATCGCCGCGCTCCAGTTCGAGCCGATCCCCCACACGCCTGTTTACCATGTGCGTATCCGTCGCCCCCGCGCCGCCGATGCAGGTCGCGTTGCAGCCGTCCGAGTACCGAACGGCGTTTTCGCCGCCTGATCGTTTTTTCAGGCAGTCGTTGGCGGTTTCGCCTCGCGAGTCCGCACGACCTTGGCATAGGAGATGATGCCGATCGGGATCAGGGCCACATAGACGGCGCAGAGCAACAGCAGCGTCAGCCAGGGATCGGTGACCAGCAACGCCGCCAGCAGCCCGGCAAAGGCAATGACTTCCAATCGGATGCGCTTGCGCAACCGCAGCGCCGACCAGCTATAGGTCGCAATGTTGGAGATCATCAGGAAAGCAACGAACGCTGTCCAGGGTGCCACGACATACCAGGCGCGGAACAGATCCTCGCCCGTCACGAGCCACAGATAGAGCGGCACGAAGGATAGCCCTGCCCCGGCCGGTGCGGGAACGCCGGTCATGAAGCCTGCGGATTTATGCGGCTGTTGCTCCGCGTCGATGTTGGCATTGAACCGCGCCAGGCGCAGCGCGCAGGACAAGGCGTGGGCCAGCGCGAAGATCCAGCCAAATTTCGGCATGGCATGCAGCGACCAGAGATAGAGGATCAAGGCCGGCGCGACGCCGAATGCGATCGAATCGGACAGCGAATCCAGTTCCGCGCCGAATCGGCTTTCGCCGCGCAGCATCCGGGCGATCCGGCCATCCAGTCCGTCCAGCACCCCTGCAAAGATGATTGACAGGACCGCCCGCTCCCAATCGCCCGATATGCCATAGCGCACGCCGGTCAGGCCGAAGCACAAGGCCATCGCCGTCACGGCATTGGGGGCGAGCATACGCAACGTAATGCCTCGCCGCATGCCCTGCGGCACGGCGCGCCGCCGCCTCATTGCTGAATACCGGCGACGACCCGGCGATCACCCATTTGCCCAAGGATGGTTTCCCCGGCGATGGTGCGTTGGCCCAGGATCACGCGCGGCGCGGTTCCGGCGGGCAGGTAGACATCGACCCGGCTGCCAAAGCGGATGAGGCCGATGCGCTGCCCCGCCGCGACCATGTCGCCGGGCTTGACGAACGGCACGATCCGGCGCGCCACCAGGCCCGCAATCTGGGTAAAGCCGATGCGCACGCCGTCATGGCGTTCGACCAATATATGCTGACGCTCATTATCCTCGCTCGCCTTGTCGAGATCGGCATTGAGGAACTTGCCCGAAATATAGACGACCGACTTGATCGTGCCGCCAATTGGCGTGCGATTGATGTGGACGTCGAACACGCTCATGAAAATCGACACGCGGATCATCGGTTGGTCACCAAGGCCATCGACGCCCGCCATTTCGCGCGGCGGCGGCACCCGCTGGATCAACGTCACCAATCCATCGGCGGGCGCAATGATCGCGCCCTCATCCTGTGGCACGGCGCGCACCGGATCGCGGAAGAAGGCGAAGACCCAGATCGTCACCATCAGCATCAGCCATCCCAGCACCTCCCATCCCAGCAGGAACAGAATGGCGGTGATCGCAACCGCGATCAGGCCGAATTTCATCCCCTCCGGGTGGACCGAAGGAAAGCGCCATTTGACATTGCCGCCAGCGGCGATCGTGATTTCGTTATTGTCCATGGCCACCATCTTTAGGGAGAGAGCTTCTTCCTGACAACGGCCGATCCCGGCGAAGGCTCCGGGCTGTCACATAACTTAAGCCTGCGCAGTTGAACATTCCGCCCGCTTTGCCTAGGGCGATTGCCAAATCCACCCACGATGAAGAAGGCGAACAGGCGCATGGCGAAGATCAAGGTGAAGAACCCGGTCGTAGAGATTGACGGCGATGAAATGACCCGGATCATCTGGGAATGGATCCGCGAGCGGCTGATCCTTCCTTATCTCGACATCGACCTCAAATATTATGACCTGTCCGTTCAGAAGCGCGATGAGACGAACGACCAGATTACGGTCGATTGCGCCAATGCGATCAAGCAATATGGCGTTGGCGTGAAGTGCGCCACCATCACCCCTGACGAACAGCGCGTCGAGGAATTCAACCTCAAGTCGATGTGGAAGTCGCCCAACGGCACGATCCGCAACATCCTGGGCGGCGTCGTGTTCCGCGAGCCCATCGTCATCAAGAACGTGCCCCGTCTGGTCCCCGGCTGGACCGACCCGATCGTCATCGGCCGCCATGCCTTTGGCGACCAGTATAAGGCGACCGACTTCCTGGTCCCCGGCCCCGGCAAGCTGCGTCTGATCTGGGACGGCGAAAATGGCGAGAAGATCGAAAAGGAAGTGTTCGACTTCCCCAGCCCCGGCGTCGCCATGGGCATGTATAACCTCGACGATTCGATCCGCGATTTCGCCAAGGCGAGCATGAACTATGCGCTCGATCGCGGATGGCCGCTGTACCTTTCGACCAAGAACACCATCCTCAAGGCCTATGACGGCCGCTTCAAGGATCTGTTCCAGGAAGTGTTTGACGCCGAATTCGCCGACAAGTTCAAGGCGGCGGGCATTGTCTATGAGCATCGCCTGATCGACGACATGGTCGCGTCCGCGCTCAAGTGGAGCGGCAAGTTCGTCTGGGCTTGCAAAAATTACGACGGCGACGTCCAGTCGGACACCGTCGCGCAGGGCTTCGGTTCGCTCGGCCTCATGACCTCGGTCCTGCTCTCGCCCGATGGCAAGACGGTGGAAGCCGAAGCGGCGCATGGCACCGTGACCCGCCACTATCGCCAGCATCAGCAGGGCAAGGCGACCTCGACCAACCCGATCGCGTCGATCTTCGCCTGGACGCAGGGCCTGTCCTTCCGCGGCAAGTTCGACGGTACGCCCGAAGTCACCAAATTCGCCGAAACGCTGGAGCGCGTCTGCATCAAGACCGTCGAAGACGGCGCGATGACCAAGGATCTGGCGCTGCTGATCGGTCCGGAACAGGCGTGGATGACGACGGAACAGTTCTTCGAACAGATCCGCGTCAATCTGGAAGCCGAAATGGGTAAGTGGAACTGATAGGCGTCTGACGCTTTCAGTACGGAAACGGAGTAAGGCGGTGCCGATTATCGGTGCCGCCTTTTCCATAGCCATCGCGCCGAGGGAAGAAAGCCATGACGACAGCCACTCAGAAACGCCTTGAGGTACGCCCGGCGGTGCCGACCGACGTGCGCGCGATCCTGCGGCTCATCGCCCGCGTCTATCCGGGCCTGCCCAACTATTCCCCCGCCACCGTGCGCGGCCAGATCAACAATTTCCCCGATGGCTGTTTCGTCGCGCTCTATGACAATAAGGTCGTGGGCTATTGCGCGACCATGCGGGTCAGCAAGGGCATGGCCTTTTCTTGGCATGACTGGGAAGAGATCACCGCCAACGGCTTTGGTACGCGCCACAGCGCGGCGGGCGAATGGCTCTATGGCTATGAGATGGCGGTGGACCCGAAGCTACGCGGGTTGCGGATCGGCCAGCGCCTCTATGACGAGCGCAAGGAACTGGCCGAGCAGCTTGACCTGCATGGCATCGTCATTGCCGGCCGGATGCCGGGCTATCTGCGCGCAAAGCGCAAGGTGGAGAGTCCAAAGGATTATCTGGACAAGGTCGTCCAGGGCAAGATCCGCGATCAGGTCGTCAGCTTCCAGCTCAAAAACCAGTTCGAGCCGCTGGGCGTGCTGGAAAATTATCTGCCCGAAGACAAGCAGTCCGACGGCCACGCCGCACATCTGGTCTGGCGCAACCCCTATGTCGATCCCGACGAAGCGCCCGAAATGCGGGTGCCGCGCGGCGTCGAGAGCGTTCGTCTGGCCACCTGCCAGTTGCAGGCGCGCGCGGTCGAGGATTTCGAGGGCTTTGTCCGTAACATCGAATATTTTGTCGATGTCGCAGCGGATTATCGCTCCGACTTCATCGTCTTCCCTGAGCTTTTCACCCTGCCCCTGCTGTCGTTCGAGACCAAGAAGCTCAATCCGATGGAGGCGATCGACAAGCTCACCAGCTATACCCCGCGCCTGACCAAGGAACTGACGCGGATGGCGTTGCAATATAATATCAATATCATCGGCGGCTCCCACCCGACCCGTGCAGACGATGGCGATATCCAGAATATCGCCTATGTCGCGCTGCGCGATGGGTCCGTCCACACGCAGGAGAAGATCCACCCCACCCCCAATGAATCCTTCTGGTGGAACATCAAGGGTGGCGATTCGCTCGACGTGATCCAGACCGACTGCGGGCCGATCGGCGTGCTGATCTGCTATGATAGCGAGTTTCCCGAACTCGCCCGCCGCCTGGTCGATCAGGGCGCGCGGATCATCTTCGTGCCCTTCTGTACCGATTCGCGGCTTGGCTATATGCGGGTGCGTTATTGCGCGCAGGCCCGCGCGATCGAAAATCAATGCTATGTCGTGATGTCGGGCAATGTCGGCAATCTGCCCAATGTCGACAATATGGACATTCAATATGCCCAGAGCGCGATCCTGACGCCGTGCGACCTGCCCTTCGCGCGAGACGGCATTGCGGCGGAATCGACCGAGAATGTCGAAACACTGACGATGGCGGATGTGAACCTGGCGGATTTGAGCTGGGCGCGGGCGGAAGGGACGGTCCGCAATCTGCGCGACCGGCGCTTCGATCTTTATCATATCGAATGGGACAGTCATCCCGACCATGGCCATGCGCCGAGCGGCGGCCCCGTTCCTGCTGGCGGCCATAATTCGCCGGGCGGCGGCTGACGCGGTCAGGCGGCGACCGGCTCCAGCAGCCGGTCGCGCGTTGCCAGCAGTTCTTCCAGCGGCGGCTGATCCGCGCCGCGCGGGGCGCTGGCCATCGCGCGATCGAGCCGTTCACGCGACTCTATCTGCATGTCCGGCAGCGCCCCGGCAATGGCGACCATGTCGTCCATCCGCCCCCAGCAGTTGAGCGCGAGGTCGCACCCGGCCGCCACGACGCCAGCCGCCAGTTCCGCGATGCTGCCATCCAGCGCCTTCATGTCGAGATCATCGGACATCAGCAGCCCGTCAAAGCCGATCGAATCTCGGATGATCTCGCCGATTACTTTGGACGAGAGGCTGGCAGGCTGTTCGGCATCCCAGGCAGTGTAGACGACATGCGCGGTCATCCCCATCGGTGCCCAGTTGAGCGTGCGGAACGGGCCAAGGTCGGTTTCCAGCGCATTGAGGTCGGCCTTCACCACCGGCAGTTCCAGATGGCTGTCGACCAAGGCGCGACCATGCCCCGGCATATGTTTGACGATGCCGACCACGCCGCCCTGCGCCAGCCCCTCCAGCGTCGCGCGGCCCAGCGCCGCCACCCGCATCGGTTCGGCCCCCAGCGTCCGATCGCCCATGATGTCGCTCGCGCCATCCTGCCGCACGTCGAGCAACGGCAGCGCATCGACGGTAATGCCGACTTCGGCGAGCGTCAGAGCAATAGCATGAGCATTGGCCCGCGCCGCCGCAATCGCGCTCGACGGCGCGACGTCATAGAGGCGATCGAACACGGCGCCGGGTGGAAAGGCTGGCCAGACCGGCGGGGCCATCCGCGCCACGCGACCGCCTTCCTGATCGATCATGATCAGCAGATCGTCGCGCCCATGCAAGGCGCGCAGATCGTCGGTCAGCGCGCGCAACTGCGCCCGATCGGCGATGTTGCGCTTGAACAATATATAGCCTGCGGGCTGCGCCTCGGCAAAGAAGGCGCGCTCGTCAGGAGTCAGGTTTGGCCCGGACAGGCCGAAAATAACAGGCTTCATGGCATCGACGGTAACGATGTGCGGCCCTTCTGTCGAAGGGCTTTATCCGATCCTAATTCACCATCAGGCAGCTTTCGCCCGCCACCTTGAGCTTGCCGCAAATGACGCTCGCCTGCCCGCCCGCGCTGACGCGCAGGCGATAGACGGTGCCGCCGCCGACCTGGGCCGGTTCGACGGTCATGGCAAGCGGCGCGAGATAGGCGAAGCGCTTGGACAAGCGGCTCCAGGCATCCTTGGCGCCCGCCGCGCTGCCATAGGCGCCCAGCTGAATCATCGCCCCGCCGCTAGCCGCTTTGGTGGCGGCAACGGGCGTGTCGCTAGTACCGTCTGTCACGGGCGCGGAAACGCTTTGCGCAGGCTTGACCGGCACGACCGGCTTGGTGCCCGTAGGCGCGGGCGTGCCTTTGGCCATGGGCGTTTCGGGCACGCGGCTGGGGTCGATTCGCCCGTCGCGTGCGACGCCCTCGCTCGCAGCGAAGCTGGCATCGCCCTCGCCATCGAACTTGCGCGCGTCGGCTTCGTTGGCGGCGATCTTATAACCCTGCGACGGTGCGGCGATCAGTTGCCCTTCGCCAGCCGGATCACCAGCGCCGCGATTTTGCACCCACCAAACACCGGCCACGACCGCACCGACCAGCATGAGGCCAAGCAGGATCAGACCGAGCAGGCGAAGCGGCGAGAGATTTTCCGGTTCCGTATCGTCGATAGCAGGCTCCAGCCAGGGCAGCCGGTCCTCATCGTCGAAATCGAGTCGACCGCGCCCATAGTCGCTCATCGTCACTTCACTCCGCTTTCATTCACTGCATTTCGGTCAGTGCGACCACACCCATCAGGGCCAGGCCGTTGCGGATAATCTGCCCTATTCCCTGCGCGAGGGAAAGCCGTGCCGCCGTCATCGCCGGATCGTCGGCCAGGATCACCCGCGCGCGCGGATCATCATTGCCCATATTCCACCAACCATGGAAGGCGGAGGCCAAGTCATTGAGATAAAAGGCAATACGGTGCGGTTCGCGCATCTGCGCCGCCCCTTCGACAACGCGCGGGAATTGCGCGGCGAGCTTTACCAGCCCCAATTCGGCCGTCCCAAGAAGGGACAGGTCGGCTGCAGGCAGCGCAATCCCCGCCTCCTGCGTCCGCCGTCCGAGCGAGGAAATGCGCGCATGGGCATATTGGACATAGAAAACCGGATTGTCCTTCGACGCTTCGACCACCTTGGCGAAGTCGAAATCCATCTGCGCGTCAGCCTTGCGCGTCAGCATGGTGAAGCGGACGACATCCTTGCCGACTTCACCCACGACATCGGCGAGCGTCACGAAATTGCCCGCGCGCTTGGACATCTTCACCGGCTCGCCATCGCGCAGCAGGCGGACCATCTGGATGAGCTTGACGTCGAAGCGCGCCTTGCCCTCCGTCAGCGCTGCGACGGCCGCCTGGATGCGCTTGACGGTGCCAGCATGATCCGCGCCCCAAATGTCGATCAACTGGTCGGCAGACTGCGCCTTCTGATAATGATAGGCCATGTCGGCGCCGAAATAGGTCCATGACCCATTCGACTTCTTGATCGGCCGATCCTGATCGTCGCCGAATTTCGTCGAGCGGAACAGCGGCAGTTCGACCGGCTCCCAATCGTCGGGCAGTTCGCCCTTGGGCGCTTCCAGCACGCCGTCATAGACCAGATCCTGCGCGCGCAGCCACGCTTCGGCTTGTTCGGGCTTGCCCGCCGCCTGCAATTCCGCTTCGGACGAGAAGATGTCGTGATGGATGCCGAGCAGCGCCAAGTCGGCGCGGATCATATCCATCATCTTGGCCACGGCGAAGGTGCGGAAGGTCACCAGCCAGTCACCTTCCGGCGCGTCCACGAACCGATCGCCATATTCCGCGGCCAATGCCTGTCCCACCGGCACGAGATAATCGCCGGGATACAGGCCTTCGGGAATGGCGATCGTTTCGCCCAGCGCCTCGCGATAGCGCAGGTGCGCCGAGCGGGCGAGGACATCGACCTGCCCGCCTGCATCGTTGATATAATATTCGCGGATCACCTTATGTCCGGCATATTCCAGCAGCGTGGCGAGCGCATCGCCCACCACCGCGCCGCGGCAATGGCCCATATGCATTGGCCCAGTCGGGTTGGCGGAGACATATTCGATATTGACTGTGATGCCCTGCCCAACAACGGACCGGCCATAATCGTCACTTTCGGTCTGGATCGCCGCCAGTTCCGCGCGCCATGTCGCATCGGTCAGCGTCAGGTTGATGAAGCCCGGCCCGGCGATCGAGGCGCTTTCCACCTCTTCGAGCGCTTGCAGCTTCGCAACAATCGCTTCGGCCAGCGCGCGCGGATTGGTGCCCGCAGGCTTGGCCAGCACCATCGCCGCATTGGTCGCCATGTCGCCATGGCTGGGGTCGCGCGGCGGCTCGACCGTTACCGGCTTGCGGTTGAGGCCAGCGGGCAAAACGCCGTCCGCCTCCAGCGCGTCCAGCACGGCGTCGAGATGAGCGGTAAAACGGGTGTAAAGGGACACGGGACGAAACTTTCCTACAAGTTCCGTTCGCCCTGAGCCTGTCGAAGGGCTGCTCTTGTCTTCAAGACGCGCAGGGCTTCGACTTGTCTCAGCCCGAACGGATGAATGGGCCGACTCTTAACGGGTCGCGTTATATCGCAGTTGGTCCTGGGTCAGGTTGAACCCGACCAGCAGTTCGAAGCTGGTTCGCAGCAGCGCCGCCTTGACGTCGGGCTGGGCGAAAGGATCGATCGCGGCGTCGGCGTCGCCCGCCTTGCGCTTCTGGACAATCTTCGCCTGGATGTCCGCCGGCAGCGTGGCCGAGGACTTTTCGACATAGGATGCGGCCTTCGCCTGCGCGCTGGCGCGATAGTCGCCGGGCGCGAAATTGAGCGTAACCTGGCCCACTCGCTTGGCGACCACGGCATTGCCGCCGCGCACCACGGCGGAATAATAAGGCAGCGTCACCTGCCGCGCCGCGCTGGCGTCGCTCCGCCGGGCGTTCACGGTGAAGGTCGCTTCGGTATAGAATTGCGCGCCGTCCGCGCAAGTCGATCGCAGGTCCGTGATGTTCGCCACCACGTCGATGGCCGAGGCATCGGTGCTGTTGGCCGGGTTGAACAGCGTGATGTCACCCGTATAGGCGGGCACCGCCGCCACCGGGCAGGCAGAGCGCACCGCGACGATACCGCCCGTCGCGTCGATTTCCCCCCGGCGCGAACATCCCGCCAGCGCCAAAGCCAGCACGGCGGTCAAGGCGATACGAGACAGACAAACGTTCCTTGGCACAGGCAGATAATCCTTGGCATGGCCCATCGGCCGAAAGCATCGCGCTTCCTTATCCATCCGCCGCCGCCCGCGCAACCGGAAGGAAGCGGCTTTCCTCGTGGCCTACATTCGCCTAAGCGCGAAGACATGACCGAGCCCACCGCCGCCCGCCCGCCAATGACCCTCCTGATCGCCGCTCCGCGCGGCTTTTGCGCCGGGGTCGACCGCGCCATCATCATCGTGGAAAAGGCGATCGAAGCCTATGGCGCGCCGGTCTATGTCCGCCATGAAATCGTCCATAACAAATATGTGGTCGACAGCCTGAAGGCGAAGGGCGCGATCTTCGTCGAGGAACTGGACCAGGTGCCCGATGGTGTGCCGGTGGTCTTTTCCGCCCATGGCGTGCCCAAGGCGGTCCCGGCCAAGGCAGAGGAACGCGGCCTGTCCTATCTCGACGCCACCTGCCCCCTGGTCAGCAAGGTGCATCGTCAGGCCGAACGGCAGGTGGAGCTTGGCCGCCATATCCTGTTCATCGGCCATAAGGGCCATCCTGAAGTCATCGGCACCTTTGGCCAGGTGCCTGACGGCTATATGACGCTCATCGAAACGGTCGAGGCCGCCGAAGCCTTTGCGCCGACCGATCCCAACAATTTGGCGTTCCTGACGCAAACCACCCTGTCGGTGGACGATACCGCCGCGATCGTCGCCGTGCTGCAACGGCGCTTTCCCGATATCGCCGCGCCCAAGGGCGAGGATATCTGCTACGCTACCTCCAACCGCCAAACATCGGTCAAGGCGATCGCGCCTCGCTGCGACGCGCTTTATGTCATCGGCGCGCCCAACAGCTCCAACTCGCTGCGACTGGTCGAGGTCGCCGAGCGCGAAGGCACCCGCGCCCGGCTGATCCAGCGCGCTGATGAAATCGACTTCGACTGGCTCGACGGCGTGACGACATTAGGCCTGACCGCAGGGGCGTCCGCACCCGAAATATTGGTGCGCGAAGTCGTGAATGGCCTCGCGGCGCGCTATGACGTGACCGAGGAGATCGTCGAAACCGCGCGCGAAAGCATCGCCTTCAAGCTGCCGCGCGGACTGGAGGCCGTCTGATCCATGGCCGTCTATACCCAGGTTCCGGCCGAAGAGATTGACGCCTTCCTCACCCGCTATGACGCAGGCCGTCTCGTTTCCGCCAAGGGGATCGCCGAAGGAGTCGAAAACAGCAATTATCTGCTCGAAACCACGGGCGTGGATGGTTCAGGGCATCGCTACATCCTGACCCTCTATGAAAAACGGGTGGATGAGGCCGACCTGCCCTTCTTCATGGACCTGCTCGATCATCTGGGCGCACGCGGCTGCCTAGTCCCCCGCTTCATCGCCGATCGAAACGGCCAGCGGTTGCAGCAACTCGCCGGACGCCCCGCCTGTCTGATCGAGTTCCTGACAGGCATATCGGTGACCGAGCCAACCCCGGCGCAAGCGCGCGCGGCGGGCCAAGCGCTCGGCGAACTGCATCGCGCGGCCGACGGCTTTGCGAGCGAGCGGCCTAACGCGCTCGACAAGGCGGGCTGGCATGACTTGGCACGCAAATGCGGCGCGGATTTCGACCAGATCGCTCCCGGCCTTGCCGCGCGGGTGGCCGATGAACTGGCCTTTCTCGACGCGCATTGGCCCGCCGATCTGCCGCGCAGCGTCATCCATGCCGACCTGTTCCCCGACAATGTGCTGATGCTGGGCGACCGGGTCACGGGCCTTATCGACTTCTACTTCAGTTGCACCGACATCCGCGCCTATGACCTGGCCATCACCCACAGCGCCTGGACGTTCAGCCATGACGGCGCGACCTTCTTTGGCGATCGGGCCGCAGCGCTGGGTGCGGGCTATGCCCAAGCGCACGGGCTGACCGATGCGGAACGCGCCGCCTTCCCGGTCCTGTGCCGGGGCGCGGCGCTGCGTTTCCTGCTGACCCGTGCCTATGACTGGATCAACACGCCGTCCGACGCGCTGGTGACGCGCAAAGACCCGCTCGCCTATCTGCGCAGGCTCGAATTCTATGCCAGCGCCGATGCAGCCGTCCTGCTCGGCGCATAACCCATGATCCGGTCGCCTCTTTCGACGCGATCGGAGGAGACAGCATGACCGACCTGCCCACCGTAGAGATTTTCACCGATGGCGCGTGCAAGGGCAATCCCGGCCCCGGCGGCTGGGGCGCGGTGCTGCGCTTTGGCGACAAGGAAAAGGAAATATCCGGTGGCGAGGCGCAGACCACCAACAACCGGATGGAGATGATGGCGGCGGTCGAGGCGCTCAATGCGCTAACCAAGCCCTGTCGCGTGACCCTCTACACCGACAGCAAATATGTGATGGACGGCATCACCAAATGGATTTTCGGCTGGCAGAAAAATGGCTGGAAAACCGCTGACCGCAAGCCAGTGAAAAATGCCGAAGTCTGGCAGCTATTGGTGCAGGCCGCCGCCCGGCATCAAGTGACCTGGCAATGGGTCAAGGGCCATGCCGGTCACCCGGAAAATGAGCGCGCCGATCAGCTCGCCTGCGCCGCGGCGGAGAGCTTCCGCCGCTGACGCCTGCCTCGCGTCAGATATCCTGCGCGATCCGCCCATATAGGTCGGGCCGCCGATCGCGGAAGAAGCCCATCCCTGCGCGATGGGTGCGCGCCTGCGCCAGGTCCAGCGTCGCCACCAACGCGCCGAAATCCTTGGCATCGCCATCGGCGATCAGGTCGCCCCATTCATCGCTGATGAAACTGTGGCCGTAGAAACGCTGGCCATCTTCCTCGCCGATGCGGTTGGCGGCGATCACCGGCATGCAATTGCTGACCGCATGGCCGATCATCGCCCGCCGCCACATACGGCTGGTGTCGAGGTCCGCATCATAAGGCTCCGATCCGATGGCGGTCGGATAAAACAGCATCTCCGCCCCCATCAGCGCCATCACCCGCGCACATTCGGGATACCATTGGTCCCAGCAAATGCCGACGCCGATGGTGCCATATCTGGTCGGCCACACTTTGAAGCCGGTATTGCCGGGGCGGAAATAATATTTCTCCTCATAGCCCGGCCCGTCGGGAATATGGCTCTTGCGATAGACGCCCATAATCTCGCCCTGATCGTCGATCATCGCGAGCGAATTATAATGATGCTGCCCGTCACGCTCGAAATAGCTGGTCGGGATATAGACGCCCAGATCCTTGGCCAGCTTGCGCATCTCCTGCACGGCCGGATGGGTATCGGTCGGCTGCGCCAGCGCGAACAGCGCTTCGTCCTCCACGCGGCAGAAATACGGCCCTTCGAACAATTCGGGCGGCAATATGATCTTCGCCCCGCGCGCGGCGGCCTTGGTCACATGCTCGGCCACCTTGGCGATATTCTCGCCCATATCGTCCGAAAAGCTGAGCTGGAGCGCGGCAACGGTTACTTTGGTCATATCGTCTGTTTCTCCGTTCGCCCTGAGCCTGTCGAAAGGCTCCACCGAGCGATAGCGAGGTGGGGTTTCAAGGACATTAATGATACGCATGGACATGAGGCAGTCCCC
>NZ_JAZDXA010000031.1:0-6985 GCF_040170545.1 Sphingobium sp. MK2 | reverse complement strand
CAGGCGCGGGCTTCGACTTCGCTCAGCCCGAACGGTTGATGTTAAACACTTGGCATTTGCTGGCTGCAGCAATGAAAACTTCCGCCACCCGACAATATGGCATCGCTGCGCAGCCCGACAATATCCCGCCCCGGAAAGAAGGGGGCCAGCGTATCGAGCGCCGCCTGATCATTGGGCTGACCATAGATGGGCACGATGACAGCCGCATTGCCGACATAGAAATTCATATAGCTTGCCGGAATCGCCTCGCCATCGACGATCACCCGCCCCGGCGAAGGCATGTCCACCACGGTAACGCCATGGGCGCTCGCCCGCGCGCGCGCATCGGCATAGATCGCCGCATTGGGATCATCCTCGGTCGTCGCGATCGGCAGCGCCAGCAGCCCTTCGCCCACGAAGCGCGCCAGATTATCGACATGCCCGTCCGTATGATCGTTCAGCAATCCATTGCCCAGCCAGAGCATGTCGGAGAGGCCGAGGCTCCCAGCCAGCAGCGTTTCGATCTTGCCCCGGTCGAGGTCCGGGTTGCGATTGGGGTGGAGCAGACATTGTTCAGTCGTCACGAACAGGCCCGTGCCATCGGTATCGACCGCCCCGCCTTCGAACACCCACTGCTGCGTCGATGTCGGCAAGCCGGTGGTCGCCGCCAGCCGTGCGCCAATATCCTCGTCGCCCGCCATCTGATATTTGCCGCCCCAGCCATTGAAGCCGAAATCGACCAGCGCCCGCGCATGGCCGTCCAGCACCGCGATCGGCGCCGTGTCGCGTAGCCAAACGTCGCCCAAGTGTTGCGCGACGATCGACACGCCGGGCGCGACCAAGGCGCGCGCGGCGTCGGCATCACCCTCGTTCGCGACGACCAGTCGCACCTCTTCGCCGCGCCCTTCAGCGTGGAGCGCGCTGGCAAAGGCGGCGATCTGCGCGCGCGCGGCGTCAAATGCGCCGGGCCATTCCTGCGGGTTGGTCGGAAAGCCGATCCAGGTCCAGTCGTGCGGTGCCCATTCGGCAGGCATACGGAAAGTCATGCAATGTCGTCCTTACTCGGCGTAAAGGCCGATCCGTGATAGCGGGCGTTAGGCGCGCTCCATAGCGCGCCGGATCGGGTCTGGACAGAGGGCGGGAGCCATGAAGAGAAGAGTTTCGACGATCATAGCGGCGCTATTGCTGGCGCTACCTGTCCACGGCGGCGCAGGCGAATTGCCGGGCTGGCTGACGGGCGAATGGGTGCAAAAGCGCGACGATCGCTGGACAGAAGAGGTATGGACGCTGCCACGCGGGGGCGTAATGATCGGCGTGGGGCGCACCGGGCGCGGGGAAAAGCTGCAATCCTGGGAAGTGATGCGCATCGTCCGCGCGGCCGACGGATCGCTCGCCTTTCATGGCGCACCCGAAGGCGGTCCGGCGACCATTTTTCCTGCGATAGCCGAAGGGGTGCGAGACATCAGCTTTGCCAATCCTACCCATGATTATCCGCAACGTATCCGCTACTGGCGGGAGGGTCGCCTGCTCATGGCCGAAACGGCAAACATGGATGGCAGCCGGGCGCAGAACTGGACCTATGCCCCGGCAGGTGAGTGACGCCCAAAATCGCCGTTCGTTTCGAGCGAAGTCGAGAAATGGAAGCGCGGTGCCAGCGTTTCTCAACTTCGCTCGAAAAGAACGTAGCTTTGTTGACTGACTATTTCCCCGCCCGATCCTTGTCGCGGATGGCGCGAAATTCGTCGCCCTCCACCCAATTGGGCCAGTCGGTCGTATTCGCCAGATCGCGGCCGACCGTATAATAGAGTTTCAGGTCGGCCAGCACCCCGGTCCAGTCCCAATTGGGATCATATTCGTCCTTTGGCCCATGATAGCGGTTCTTGGTATAATCCTCCGCCGCGGCCATGCCCGCCGCCGTGCCGCCATTGACCAGATCCTCGCCACCTTCGAAATAGAGCATCGGCAGGCCGTGCTTGGCGAAGCTGAAATGGTCGGAGCGATAATAATAGCCCTTCTCCGGCGTCGGCTCCACCGACGCGACCCGATCCTGCGCTGCCAAGGCGCGGTCGAGATAGGCGTCGAGCTGTGACTTGCCCTTGCCGATCACCACCACATTCTTGGCAAGGCCCGCGACCGACAGCGCATCCATATTGACGCCGCCAACGGTCTGGTTGAACGGCACCACCGGATTGCTGCCATAATAGGCCGACCCCAACAGCCCCGATTCCTCGGCTGTCACGGCCAGGAACAATTGGCTGCGATCGGTCGGCCCTGCCTTCACATTGGCCTCCGCCAGCGCCACCAGCGCCGCCGTGCCGGTCGCATTGTCGACCGCGCCGTTGCAGATGTCGTCGCCATCGGGCGCGGCCTGGCATCGACCCAGATGGTCCCAATGCGCGCTGTAGAGGACATAGTCGCCCGGCCGTGTCTTGCCGGGCAGCAGCGCGACGACATTTTTGGAGCTATGTTTGCGCAGATCATTGTCGAACGACACCGACGCCTTGACCGTGCCCAGCGGCACCGCCTTGAACCCGGCCTGCTTGGCGGCCGCCATCTGCGCGGTCAGGTCCAGCCCGGCACTGGCGAACAAGGCCGCCGCCTTGTCCTTCTGAATCCAGCCGATCGCCGAAGATTGCTTGGCATTACCATCCGCACTGTCAGCGACATGCTGCGCGCCGGTCCAGCTCGATTGCACGACGTTCCAGCCATAGGCGGCGGGCACCGTGTCATGTACGATGATCGCGGCGGCCGCGCCCTGCCGCGCCGCTTCCTCATATTTATAGGTCCAGCGGCCATAATAGGTCATCGCCCGGCCATTGAACGGCCCGGTCAGGCCCGTCGCTTCATAGTCGGGATCATTGACCAGGATGATGACGGTCTTGCCCTTCACATCGACGCCAGCATAGTCGTTCCACCCCTTTTCGGGCGCGTTGATGCCATAGCCGACGAAGACCACCGGGCTATCCTTGACCGCGATGCTGGGCTGGGTCGTGCGATAGGTGCCGACCACCATTTCGGGGCCATAGGTCGCGCTGACGGCACTTTTGCCGCCGGTGAAGGTCAGCGGCGACACATTCTTGGCATTGATCTCGACCAAGGGCACGTCCTGAAACCAGCTACCCTTATTGCCCGGTTGGAGGCCCAGCTTGCTGAACTCCGCCACCAGCAGCGCCAGCGTCTTTTCCTCACCCGCAGAGCCGGGTGCCCGGCCCTCATAAGCGTCGGACGACATTTCCTGCACCAGCCGCTTCATCGTATCGATTGATGGCTCGGCACCATTGGGCGCTGCAGCGACCGACGCGGGCGGCGCATCCATGCCATCGGTGGCGCAGGCGGAAAGGGCGAGAACGGCGGCAATCGCCGCAATGGAACTACGCATGAAAGGCACCCTTTATTCTTGTGATAGCAGGGTGATGCCACTGTGCGGGACACAGGGCAAGCAAGGCCGTTGCCAAGTCTGCAGCGCTCGCCTAGCCATTTGTTACTGGGACAATGGGGAGTGAATGGGCATGATCGGATATCGCAGGGCAATGATCATGGCGGCGCTGGCCACCGGAACAGCGCCGGTTGCGCTGGCGCAAAACCAACCTGACGCCCTCGCTAAAGCTTTTGGAGCCCGCGAAACCGTGATTTCCGCCAGCATTTCGCCGGATGGCCAAAAGATCGCACTGATTTCGGCAGGACCGGGGCGGTCGACACGAGCCTATGTGCTGGAAGCAAGGGAGGGCGCTGACCTGACCGTGGCGGCCACAGCAACCGGCAAGCCGGAATATCTGTCCCGGTGTAACTGGGTCGCGAGCGATCGGCTGGCTTGTAAAATTTACGGCGAAAGCCGCTACGGCGACGAAGTTTATGGATTCAGCAACATCGTCGCGGTCGATGCGGCCGGCGGCAACGCCAAGTTGCTTAGTCAGCGTCGCGGCAGCAATGCGCTCTCATTCGACTTTCGGGGCGGTGACATTGTCGACCTGCTGCCCGGCGAAGACGGCGCGATATTGATGAGCCGTTCCTATGTCCCCGAAGCCAAGATCGGCAGCCTTGTGGAGAAGCGGCTGGAGGGACTGGGCGTGGACCGCATTGATACACGCACTGGTAACGGCAAGCGCGTTGAAACACCGACGAAATTGGCAGTCGACTATATATCGGACGGCATCGGCACAGTTCGGATCATGGGACTGCAGGAGATCAAGGGAACCGGCTATTCCAAGGGAACCTATAAATTCCTCTATCGTCCGCAAGGCAAGTCGGGCTGGGACGACCTTTCCACCTATGACGTGCGCGACAATAGCGGCTTCTATCCCCTCGCCGTCGATCCGCAGCAGAATATCGCCTATGGCTTTGAAAAGACAAACGGGCGCGATGCGCTGGTCTCGATCGCGCTTGATCCTAGCCAAGAAAAGAAAGTGGTCTTTGCCCATCCCCAAGTCGATGTCACCGGACTGATTCGGGTGGGACGCGATAGGCGGGTCGTGGGAGCCAGCTATGTCGTGGAGCATCGCGAAGCGGTTTATTTCGACAAGACGGCTGACGCTCTTGTCACATCGCTGAGCAAGGCATTGGGTAACAAGGCCGTGCATATCGGCGACATGAGCAGCGATGGGCAGCGCGTACTGGTCTGGGCCGGCAGCGACATCGATCCGGGTCAATATTATCTGTTCGACCGCGCCGCCCGTAAATTGTCACCCATTATGCCAGATCGTCCTGAATTGGCCGGGCGCCAATTGGCTGCCATGCAATCTGTCAGTTTCAAGGCAAATGATGGCGTTGCGATTCCTGCCTATTTGACTTTGCCACCCGGCAAGGAGAGCGCCAAGGGCCTGCCCGCTATCGTCCTGCCCCATGGCGGGCCGGAGTCGCGGGACGAATGGGGTTTCGACTGGCTGGTGCAATATTATGCGGCGCGAGGCTTCGCCGTCATCCAGCCGCAATTTCGCGGATCGACGGGTTTTGGCGAGCAATGGCTGATGCAAAATGGCTATCGCTCTTGGCGCAAGGCAATCGGCGACGTCGTAGATGCCGGACGCTGGCTTGTGGCACAGGGTATTGCAGACCCCAACAAGCTGACCATCGCAGGCTGGTCCTATGGCGGCTATGCCGCGCTTCAGGCGCAGGTGATCGATCCCGACCTGTTCAAGGCAGTCGTTGCCATCGCGCCCGTCACGGATTTTGGCGATCGACTGCGCCGCGCGCAATATGACAGCAATTATCTTGTCCAGCAGCAGCGCATGGGCACCGGGCCGGAGGCCGAAGATGCCTCGCCCTCCAGCCACGTTGCTCAGTTTCGGGCACCCGTACTGATGTTTCATGGCACCGATGACGGCAATGTCGATATCAGTCAGGCCAAGATCATGCAGGGCAAGCTAACGGGCGCAGGCAAGCGCAGCCGCCTGGTGGTCTATGACGGGCTGGCGCACAGCCTGAACGACAGCGACGCGCGTGCCGACATGCTGCAGCAAAGCGCCGACTTCCTGCTCGCGGCGGGGAAATAGCACCACATGGAAAAAGGGCGGCTCCTTGCGGAACCGCCCTTTTGTAAGCCTGTCGGAAAACCGATTAGCGCGAATAGAATTCGACGACCAGGTTCGGTTCCATCTTCACCGGATAAGGCACTTCGTCCAGCGTCGGCACGCGGACATAGCTGACCTTGGCGGCACCGTCGGGGGCGACATAGTCGGGGATGTCGCGCTCGGCCAGGGCCTGTGCTTCCATCACAAGCGCCATTTCCTGCGCCTTCTTGCCCAGCGTGATCTCGTCGCCCGGCTTCACCAGACGCGACGCGATGTTGCACTTCACGCCGTTCACATAGATGTGGCCGTGCGAAACGATCTGGCGGGCCGAAAAGATGGTCGGCGCGAACTTGGCGCGATAGACGACGGCGTCCAGGCGGCGCTCCAGCAGACCGATGAGGTTCTGGCCGGTGTCGCCCTTCATGCGGCTCGCTTCGAAATAGTTCTTCTTGAACTGCTTCTCGGTGATGTCGCCATAATAGCCCTTGAGCTTCTGCTTGGCGCGCAACTGGATGCCGTAGTCGGACACCTTGCCCTTGCGGCGCTGGCCGTGCTGTCCCGGACCATATTCACGCTTGTTGACAGGCGACTTGGGACGGCCCCAGATGTTCTCGCCCATGCGACGGTCGAGTTTATACTTGGCGCTTGTGCGCTTCGTCATAGATATTTCCTAACAACTGCTAACAACGTGACCCCGGTATCGCCTACGTCCGTATTGCGTCGAAACGCTCAGGGGCAGGGCCACCGCTTCACCGGGATGCGGGACCAATCGCGAAGGCGCGCCTATGGAGAGAAGGGCCGGGCATGTCAACCCTCGACAGGGCTGGACGCGCAGCTTAGTCCGACGCTCATGAACACTGACGACTATAGCAGCATGGCGCAGGTGCGCGCGAGCGTCGATGCGCTGGACCGCCAGCTCGTCGCGCTGCTTGGCGAGCGTTTTGCCCATATGCGCGCCGCCGCCCGCATCAAGCCCGATCGCAGCGCCGTGCGCGACGAGGCTCGCAAGGCGCAGGTCATCGCCCAAGCGCGCGCGACAGCGGAAAGGCTGGGTGCCCCCGCCGACATCGTCGCTGAATTGTGGGAACAGCTCGTCGAAGCCTCTATCGCCTACGAAATGGCAGAGTTCGACCGGACGCGCGGCTAAGCCCCGCCCTGCGCCGCGAACCAGGGGATCATCCGCGCGATCGCATCCTCGACCCGGTCGGTCGACACCGCAAAGCTGAAGCGGATGAAGCGATGCCCGTCGACCGGATCGAAGTCGATCCCCGGTGCGGTCGCCACCCCCGTCTCGCGCAACAGCCGCTGACAAAAGCTGAGGCTGTCCTGCGTCAGATGCCCGACATCGGCGTAGATATAGAAAGCGCCATCGGGCGGCGCGATCCGGGCCAGCCCCAGCGCGGGCAGCGCGTCGAGCAGCAATGTTGGGTTGGACGGCTCCCAACGGCATCGTGATGTGCCAGGATGAGGTCGTTGAAACACTCACATGAAGGAGCCGC